>NZ_APIO01000034.1:0-197322 GCF_000408945.1 Pseudomonas sp. G5(2012) | reverse complement strand
TTGCCATCGCCAGCAAGCCGGCTCCTACAAGGGCTGGGGAGAGAATTGATTCGCCATATGTCAGCAGCTGTTTATACTGCAACCGACCACGCCGCACTCAGTTGCGCACAGACTAATTCCAATAACAATGCCCTTGCCCGCTCTCATCGAGATCGGTCCTGGCATGCGTATGCCTGATCACAGCGTCAAGACTACCGACAGAGACCTTGCGCATGCCACTCGCCTTGCTTGCCCTTGCTGTTGCCGCGTTCGGCATCGGCACCACTGAATTCGTCATTATGGGCTTGCTGCCCGATGTTGCCCGCGACCTCGCGGTCAGCATTCCCCACGCCGGATTGCTGATTACCGGCTACGCCCTGGGCGTGGTGTTCGGCGCACCAATCCTCGCGGTCGGCACCGCCAACATGCCGCGCAAAGCGACACTGCTGGGCATGACGCTGATGTTCATCCTGGGCAACATGCTTTGCGCACTGGCGCCGAACTACGCCACGCTGATGGCCGCGCGCGTGGTGACTGCGCTGTGCCACGGCGCGTTCTTCGGCATCGGCTCGGTGGTTGCCGCCGGCCTGGTGGCGCCGAACAAACGCGCCCAGGCGATTGCCATGATGTTCACCGGCCTGACCCTGGCCAACGTGCTTGGAGTGCCGCTGGGCACCGCGCTGGGGCAGTACGCCGGCTGGCGCTCGACGTTCTGGGCGGTGTCGGTGATCGGCGTGATCGCGGCGATTGCGCAATGGGTCTGGCTGCCTAAGAACATCGTGATGGAAAAAGCCAACCTGGCAAGCGAGTTCAAAGTGCTGGGCAAGACCAACGTGCTGCTGGCATTGGGCATGAGCGTATTGGCCTCGACCAGCCTGTTCAGCGTATTCACCTACATCGCACCTATCCTGCAGGACATCACCGGTGTCAGCCCCCATGGCGTGACCATCATGCTGTTGTTGTTCGGCGTAGGCTTGACGGCGGGCAGCATGCTCGGCGGGCGATTGGCCGACAGCCGCCTGTTGCCTTCACTGGTCGGCATGGCGCTGGCCGTGGTGGTGGTCTTGGCCGCGTTCAGCCAGACCAGCCATTCGGTAATTCCCGCGGCAATCACCCTGGTGTTGTGGGGCCTTTTCGCCTTTGCCCTGTGCCCGATCCTGCAACTGCTGATCATCGATCAAGCCCATGAAGCGCCCAACCTGGGCTCGACGCTGAACCAGAGTGCATTCAACCTCGGTAACGCAGCAGGTGCCTGGATCGGTGGGCTGGTAGTCGCCAGCGGTGCAGATCTTGCGGACCTGCCGTGGACCGGCGCCATGGTCAGTGGCTTGACGGTGTTGGCCGCGCTGTATTTCATCTACCTGCAACGGCGCAGTGCCGCTGCGGTAAATGTGCCGGGTTGATTATTTTTTTTGCGCTTGCGGATCAGGTTTTGCAGCCTGCTCCGCCGCGCTTTTGGGTGGCCCGCTCTCGCTGCGAATCTGCGCATGGCTGATCAATGCAAAGATGAAGCTACCACCAACAATGTTCCCCACCAGCGTGGGACCTGCGAACACCAGCCAGAAATCTTTCCACGGCAGCTCGCCAGCGAACACCAGATAGCCGACCTCCAGCGAACCGACCACGATGTGCGTGAAATCCCCCAGCGCCATGAGATAGGTGATGAGGATGATGATCCACATCTTGGCGCTCTCCATCGACGGGATCATCCAGACCATGGTGGCGATCATCCAGCCCGAGACGATGCCCTTGGCGAACATCTGACTGGCATCGTTTTCCATGACCTTGCGGCCGATATCAAGGAAGGCCTCGTCGGTCTTGCTGTCGAAAATCGGCAGCTCGAGCATGACGTAAGCCACCAGCAAGGTGCCGCAGAGGTTGCCCACCAGCACCACCCCCCACAGTCGCAGCAATCGGCCGAAATTGCCGAGCGTGGGCTTGCTCATGATCGGCAGCACGGCGGTCAGGGTGTTTTCGGTGAAGAGTTGCTGGCGGGCAAGAATCACCGCGAGGAAACCGGCGCAGTAGCCGAAACTGGCTATCACCTTGAAACCTTCGCCGTCCGGCAGTCGGGAGTTGAGCAAGCCCATGCCCATCAACGACAGGCCCATGGTCAGGCCGGCAGCCAACGCCGACCACCACAGCGCAGCAACGCTGCGCTCCAGTTCCTGATCGCCCTGGGTGCGGATAATTTCGTGCAGCACCGCCGCGCGTGGCGGTTGGTTCTTTTCGACTTCGTGCTGCTCTTTTTCCGAAAGGTCGGGGGTCTTGCCGTCTTTTTTAGTGTCCATGGAACTCCTGAACCGCTGGCGTGCGATGTAGTTACGACCCGCGCGGTTCAGATTCCGTTCGTCATCCACAAATTATTCGACGGCGCCTTCATCCTTGAACTGGTCCTTGACGTACTTGATCTCGGTCCGCCCGTGTGGCGCAGGCAATCCGTCTTCGCCCAAATTGACGAAAACAATCTTCTCCACCGTCAGGATGCTCTTGCGGGTGATCTTGTTACGCACTTCGCACGTGAGGGTGATCGAGGTGCGACCAAATTCAGTGGCGGTGATACCCAGCTCGATGATGTCGCCCTGGCGCGAGGCGCTGACGAAGTTGATCTCGGAAATGTATTTGGTGACCACGCGTTGATTGCCCAGCTGGACGATGGCATAGATCGCCGCTTCTTCGTCGAGCCAACGCAGCAGGCTGCCGCCAAACAGTGTCCCATTGGGGTTGAGGTCTTCGGGCTTGACCCATTTGCGGGTGTGGAAATTCATATGCACTCCTGAGCGCCTTGCCGAATGATGGACGGTATATTGGCAGACCCCGGGCCAGAGCTCTATTCGGGATCTTCTATAGCCAGTATTACCGTTCGCACATTGACCGACAGAAACCCTTTGGAAGATCAGCATAGCCCGCTATAATCGCCCCCGTTTCAAAACGGTAATCTTCACTTGCTACCGTTTTCCCGCCACCTGTCCGAGGGGCGCTGCAGCAGGCTAGACCTGTCAGGCTCGGATGGGGCGTTGCTTGGCCATCAACGGCCAGACACTAAACGCACAACGGCGCCCATTCGCATACATTACGAATGGAGACTCTTCATGAGCGCTGTTATCACGCCTGCAGATTTTAACGATTACAAAGTCGCCGACATGTCCCTGGCTGCCTGGGGCCGTCGCGAAACCATCATCGCCGAATCGGAAATGCCAGCCCTGATGGGTCTGCGCCGCAAGTACTCCGAAGAGCAACCGCTCAAGGGCGCGAAGATCCTCGGCTGCATCCACATGACCATTCAGACCGCCGTGCTGATCGAAACCCTGGTTGCCCTGGGCGCCGAAGTACGCTGGTCGTCCTGCAACATTTTCTCGACTCAAGACCAGGCTGCTGCGTCCATCGCCGCTGCCGGCATTCCGGTTTTCGCCTGGAAAGGTGAAACCGAGCAAGAGTACGAGTGGTGCCTGGAGCAAACCATCCTCAAGGATGGCCAGCCATGGGACGCCAACATGATCCTCGACGACGGCGGCGACCTGACCGAACTGCTGCACAAGAAGTACCCACAGGTACTGGATCGCGTTCACGGCGTGACCGAAGAAACCACCACCGGCGTGCACCGCCTGCTGGACATGCTGGCCAAGGGCGAGCTGAAAATCCCGGCCATCAACGTCAATGACTCGGTGACCAAGAGCAAGAACGACAACAAGTACGGCTGCCGTCACAGCCTGAACGATGCGATCAAGCGCGGTACCGACCACCTGCTGTCCGGCAAGCAAGCGCTGGTCATCGGCTACGGTGACGTGGGCAAGGGCTCGGCCCAGTCCCTGCGTCAGGAAGGCATGATCGTCAAGGTTTCCGAAGTCGACCCGATCTGCGCCATGCAAGCCTGCATGGACGGTTTCGAACTGGTTTCGCCGTTCATCGACGGTATCAACACCGGCACCGAAGAAAGCATCGACAAAGCGCTGCTGGGCAAGATCGACCTGATCGTGACCACCACCGGTAACGTCAATGTTTGCGATGCGAACATGCTCAAGGCCCTGAAGAAGCGCGCTGTTGTCTGCAACATCGGCCACTTCGACAACGAAATCGACACCGCTTTCATGCGCAAGAACTGGGCATGGGAAGAAGTGAAGCCGCAGGTTCACAAGATCCACCGTACCGGCGCTGGCAGCTTCGATCCGCAGAACGACGACTACCTGATCCTGCTGGCTGAAGGCCGCCTGGTTAACCTGGGCAACGCCACTGGCCACCCGAGCCGCATCATGGACGGTTCGTTCGCCAACCAGGTACTGGCGCAGATCTTCCTGTTCGGCCAGAAATACGCCGACCTGTCGCCAGCCCAGAAAGCCGAGCGCCTGACCGTTGAAGTACTGCCGAAGAAACTCGACGAAGAAGTGGCCCTGGAAATGGTCCGCGGTTTCGGCGGCGTCGTGACTCAACTGACCAAGACCCAGGCCGACTACATCGGCGTGACGGTCGAAGGTCCGTTCAAGCCGCACGCTTACCGCTACTGATCGGTTCTGCAGCCTGCTCTCCCTTGTGGGAGCGGGCTTGCTCGCGAAGGCGGTTTATCATTCGACATTAATGTTGTCTGACGCACCGCTTTCGCGAGCAAGCCCGCTCCCACATGGGGATGTGCATGTCTTCCAGGCTTACGTGTTTCCAAGGATATGACCATGTCCCAAGATCGTCGCTACAGCTTCGAGTTCTTCCCTACCAAGACCGATGCTGGGCATGAAAAGCTGCTTGCCACTGCCCGCCAGTTGGCCACGTACAACCCCGATTTCTTCTCCTGCACCTACGGTGCAGGTGGTTCGACCCGTGATCGCACGCTCAACACCGTGTTGCAGCTCGAGAGCGAAGTCAAAGTTCCGGCCGCACCGCACTTGTCGTGCGTCGGCGACAGCAAGGCTGACCTGCGCGGCCTGCTGAGCCAGTACAAGGCCGCCGGCATCCAGCGCATCGTCGCCTTGCGCGGTGACCTGCCTTCAGGCATGGGCATGGCCAGCGGTGAAATGCGCCACGCCAACGACCTGGTCGAATTCATCCGTGAAGAGACTGGCGATCATTTCCACATCGAAGTTGCCGCCTACCCGGAGATGCATCCTCAGGCACGCAATTTCGAAGACGACCTCAACAACTTCGTGCGCAAGGCCAACGCTGGCGCCGACAGTGCGATCACCCAGTATTTCTTCAACGCCGACAGCTACTTCTACTTCGTCGAGCGCGTGCGGGCCAAGGGTGTGAACATTCCGATCGTGCCGGGGATCATGCCGATCACCAACTACAGCAAGCTGGCACGCTTCTCCGATGCCTGCGGTGCGGAAATCCCGCGCTGGATCCGCAAGCAACTGGAAGCCTACGGTGACGATACCCAAAGCATTCAACGCTTCGGCGAGCAAGTCATTACCGAGATGTGCGAACGCCTGCTGCAGGGCGGCGCGCCAGGGCTGCACTTCTATACACTGAACCAGGCTGAAGCGAGCCTGGCGGTTTGGAACAACCTGAAGTTGCCGCGTTAAACACAGCAAGATCAAAAGATCGCAGCCTGCGGCAGTGCCTACATGGGAAATGTTTAATTCCTGTAGGAGCTGCGCAGGCTGCGATCTTTTGCTTTCAAGCACTTTTATTGTGCGGCAATCCACGGAGTTAGAGCATCTGCTGCCAGTTTCTGGCTCTTTCGCGTTTCTCGTCGTAATCTCAAGCCCATGCCTTTGATCACGCAGTTCGTCGCCCTGCTTGTTTTCACTTGCCTTAGCTTTGCCGCTAGGGGCGAGAAGCTGCGCATTGTCACCGAACCCTGGGCACCATACGTGTACGAGGAGAACGGCAAGGCCCTGGGGCTGGACTACGAAACCACCGCCATCGTCTTCAAGCGCCTGGGCATCGAAGTGGAATGGCAATTCCTGCCATGGAAACGCTGCCTTTCGATGCTGGAAACAGGTCAGGCCGATGGCGCGCTGGACATTTTCCATAGCGATGAACGCGATGCGACCCTGCTCTACCCCAGCGAACCGCTCTCGGAAGTCCAGTTCGTGATGTTCTACGCCAACGCCAGGCCCCATCCGTTTCGCACCCTCGACGAACTGCGCGGCCTGACCATCGGCATCTCTCCTGGCTACCTGTACAGCGAGGATTTCAGGGACTCGACCCTGTTCACCCGGGAGCCTGCGCCGAGCCACGAAGCGAACTTCGGCAAACTGGTGCGTGGGCGGATCGACCTGCTGATCACCGACCGCAGGGTGGGCCAGCATTTGCTCGACGAACTGAATATCCGCAACATAATTACCGAAAACCCCACTGTCATCAGTCAACAGAGCCAGTTTCTGGCGGTGCGCCGCAATGCCGGCATGGACTTGCTGGTGCAGCGTTTCGGCGCCGAGCTCAAACGTTTCAAGCGCGAACCCGCGTACGCCGAGCTCAGCGCCCGATATGGCGCCGCACCGGCCGCTACAATCAACGTCGGGCGGACCACGGCCAACACGGAAAAAACCGTTGAGCAGCAGGAAAGCGGCGCGCAGTGATTGCTCTGTTATACTCCGGCCTTCCCGCCAGGCTCACGCCCGGACGCTCGGAACCGTTCAAGGCATCTCGAACCCGCTACAGCGCAGCTTTTCAGCCCGCGCGAGCGCTCCAGACGAGCCTTCGTGACCGAAGCAGGACCGGACGGGATTGCGTTCCTCATAAACGCCATTCGCGCCAGGCAAGACTCCCATTGGGCCAAGCCCTAACTTAAAACAGGATTACTCATGTCCTTTGCTTCCCTCGGTCTCTCCGAGGCTTTAGTCCGCGCCATCGAGGCAGCGGGCTATACCGAGCCTACTCCGGTGCAACAGCGGGCCATTCCCGCCGTGTTGCAAGGTCGCGACCTGATGGTCGCGGCACAGACAGGTACTGGTAAAACCGGCGGTTTCGCCCTTCCGATCCTGGAGCGGTTGTTCCCCAACGGTCACCCGGACAAATCCCAGCGTCACGGCCCGCGCCAACCGCGCGTACTGGTCCTGACCCCTACTCGCGAACTCGCGGCGCAAGTGCACGAAAGCTTCAAGGTCTATGCCCGTGACCTGAAGTTCGTCAGTGCCTGCATTTTCGGTGGCGTCGGCATGAACCCGCAGGTCCAGGCCATGTCCCGTGGCGTAGACGTGCTGGTGGCCTGCCCTGGCCGCCTGCTCGACCTGGCCGGCCAAGGCAGCGTCGACCTGTCCCACGTGGAAATCCTCGTACTGGACGAAGCCGACCGCATGCTCGACATGGGCTTCGTCCATGACGTGAAGAAAGTCCTGGCCCGTTTGCCGGCCAAGCGTCAGAACCTGCTGTTCTCGGCGACGTTCTCCAAGGACATCACCGACCTCGCCGGCAAGCTGCTGCACAACCCGGAACGCATCGAAGTCACGCCGCCGAACACCACGGTCGAGCGCATCGAACAGCGCGTATTCCGCCTGCCGGCCAGCCACAAGCGTGCGTTGCTGGCGCACCTGATCACCGCTGGCGCCTGGGAACAGGTGCTGGTATTCACCCGCACCAAGCACGGCGCCAACCGCCTGGCCGAGTACCTGGACAAACACGGCCTGAGCGCCGTCGCGATCCACGGCAACAAGAGCCAGAACGCGCGCACCAAAGCCCTGGCCGACTTCAAGGCCGGTACCGTGCGCATCCTGGTTGCCACCGACATCGCCGCTCGCGGCCTGGACATCGACCAGCTGCCACACGTGGTCAACTTCGAACTGCCGAACGTCGATGAAGACTATGTGCACCGCATCGGCCGTACTGGCCGTGCCGGTCGTTCGGGCGAGGCGATCTCGCTGGTGGCCCCGGACGAAGAAAAACTGCTGAAAAGCATCGAACGCATGACCAAGCAGAAAATCGCCGACGGCGACCTGATGGGCTTCGATGCCAGCGCCGTGGAAGCCGAGAAACCCGAAGCTCGCGAGCGTCCGGACATGCGCAACCCGCGCAATCCACGTGGCCCGCGCGGCGATGGTCCGAATGGCGGCGGTGGTGGTGGCGGTCGCAAGGACAAAGGCAAGGACAAGGGCAAGGAAAAACCGGCGGGTGAGCGCGGTGAGCGTCCAGCCCGTCAGCAGAAGCCCCGTGAAGGCACCCCGGCCCGCGAACAGCGTCAGCCAAGCCAGCCGCCGCGTGCCGCAGCTGATCGTGCGCCGGACGAGTTCCTGGACGACGATATCGATAACTTCGGTAACCGCGTCGACTATGTTCCGCAGCAGAAACCGGCCCAAGGCCGCGGCCGTCGTCCGGGTGCTCCGGCACAAGGGACAGCCGCAGGCGCTCCACGTGGCGGCAAGCCGCAGGGCGGTCGCCAGAACGGTCCGCGCAACAGCGATGGCGCCAGCACCGGCACCCCGCCAGCCAAGCGCAGCGGTCCACGCAGCGGGGCTCCACGAGATGGCCAGGCCCGTCGCGAAGACTCCCGCAACCGCCGCCCGGCCCGTGACGATCAACCGCGTTCGGAACCGGCCGTGCAGAACCCGCGTGGTCCGGCGCCGAAGATCATGCACAAGGAGTCGAAGGCCGATCGCTTCCCGACACCTGAGCAACTGGATCAACTGCCAAGCCGTCCTCGTGGCGAAAAACCGGCATTGCTGACTCGTAATCGCTGAGTTATCGCTGAAATGAAAAATGCCCCGCATCGAAAGATCCGGGGCATTTTTTTGAGCGATACAAAACCTGTAGGAGCGAGCCTGCTCGCGATGGTCGTGAACGATAACGCGTTAAACCAGATGCCCAGCGGCGCCTATGGGTTTTTCGCGAGCAGGCTCGCTCCTACAGGGGTTTGTGTACGGCAATAAAAAACGCCCGCGCTCGTGAGAGCGGCGGGCGTTTTTGTCAGCGGCGAAAATTATTTCGCTTTGACACCTTCAAAGGTCACGTACATTTCAACTGCATCGGACGATGGGCCCAGGTCTTTCTGCTTGCCGAAATCGGAACGCTTGAGGCTGAAGGTACCCTCGAAGCCTGCACGGTAGCCGCCCCATGGATCCTTGCCTTCACCCAGGAAGGTAGCCTTGACCACGATTGGCTTGGTCACGCCAAGGATAGTCAGGTCGCCAGCCACGTCCGCAGTGTCCTTGCCAGCGGCGTTTTTGCCGGTTGGCTTGACGCTGGTGGAAACAAAGGTGGCTTTGCTCCCGTTCAGGAAGTCTTTGCTGGAGATGTGCTTGTCACGCTCAGCGTTGTTGGTGAACACGCTGGCGGTGTTTACGTTGAACTCGATCTTGCTGTCTTCAGGCTTGGCAGCGTCAAAGCTGAACTTGCCGTCGATGTCCTTGAAAGTACCGGTGATGAAGCTGTAGCCCAGGTGGCTGATCTTGAAGTCAACGAAGGCGTGCTGGCCTTCCTTGTCGACCACGTAGTCAGCGGCCATGACGCTACCGGCGGACAACAGGGCGGAACTGATTGCCAGAGCGGCCAGAGTCTTTTTCAACATACATTGTTTTCCTTTGGAGTCGAGGTTGAACTTCAGGCTTTGCGACCCAGCATTCGCTTGAGGGTCACATCACGGTCGATAAAGTGGTGCTTCAATGCTGCCAACGCATGGAGGCCGGAAAAAATTACCAGTATCCATGCCAGCCAGAGGTGAATCACACCGGCGGTATCTGCCTGGTCCGGTAGCCCGGACACCAGCGCAGGCACTTCAAACAAGCCAAACACCGGGATACCGACACCTTCTGCGGTGGAAATCAGGTAACCGGCAATCATCACAGCGAACAGACTGAGATACAGAAAGCCATGGCCGAACTTGGCGCCCAGGCGCGTCATGCGGCTGTAGCTGGACAGGGTCGGCGGCGGCGGACTGATGAAACGCCACACCACCCGCAACACCATCACACCCAACAACACCAGGCCGATGCTCTTGTGCAGGTCCGGTGCGTCTTTGCGCCAAGTGCTGTAGTAGTCGAGCCCGACCATCCACAACCCCAACGCGAATAGGCTAAAAACCGCCAGCGCCACACTCCAGTGAATGAAAATGCTGACCCAGCCGTAGCGGGAAGTAGAATTTCGTAGCTGCATTGCCCAGATCCCTGTAAGTGCTGGCCCAAGACTATCGATTTATCTATCGGATTAAAGCGGAAAATTTCGCTTTGAAATATCGAGAAATGCGATCAATAGCCTAAATCACGCGGGTTAAGGAAAGATTAAAGTCGAAATTGTGAAAAGAAGTGAATACAAACCAGAGAACACCTGTATCAAAAGGTTTATTCGATTTCTTGCCTCATTTTTTCAAGCGTAAAAAAAAACGCGGCCTTGAACCGCGCTTTTTTGTGCTTGAACGCTACGTAGACTTAGCGGGGCGATATCGACCTTCCTAATTGTGGTACACGGAAGGGGGCTGCAGACAGTCAGGATTGTACGGATCCATATCGCATTTATAGGCCAGTTCATGCCCGTATCCCCGGCGATATCCCTCATGAAATATCTCCGCATTTGCACAACCCAAAAGGGTTATCAATATGATGATTACTGTCAGTTCTTTCATATGCTCTCCAGTTTTTGAAGAGCATGGGCCCAAGATCAAGCTCTACCCATCACCCCCTTCTGATTCGCTTGTGGGAAGTCTCTGATATCGCTGGCGCATGTAGGACGGGAGACAACGCCGAGATCTGGCAAAAAAAAACGCGGCCCATGAGCCGCGTTTTTTACGCCTGAACGTTACTGGGCCTTGGTAACCGTGGTCGCCGCTGGCTTCTTGGTCGGTTCGGCCTTTTTCGCCGGTGCCTTGGCCGACGTTTTCTTCGCCTCGGTCTTCTTAACTGGCGCTTTTGCCGGTGCTTTCTTCGCAGGCTCGGCTTTCACCGGTGCCGCAGGCTTCGGCGCTTCGACCGGAGCAGGTGCAGGGGTCGGCGCCGGGGCTGGTGCGGGAGCCGGTGCGACGGGTTCTGGCGCCTTGATCGGCTGTGGCTTCTTCTCGTCATCCGAGCCGCCGAACAGGTTGCTGAAGAAGTTGCCCTTCTTCGCTGCCACCGCGCCGGCTGCAGCGGCAGCGGCTACTGGAGCGGCTTTCGCCGGGTCAAACGACTTGCCCGCCGCCAGGTCTTCAACCTGGCTGGCCGCACGCTGACCGGTGCGCAATGCGCCTTCCAAGGTGCCCGGGTACAGGGTGTCAGTGTGTTCGCCAGCAAAGGCTACACGCTGAACCGGACGCTCCCACAGACGCCAGAACTTGCTGATCTGACCCGGGCCGAAGGCCAGGTAAGCGCCGCCCATCGAAGGGTCGGTGCTGTAGCGACGGATTTCATAACCGGTAAACGAACCGCGTGCCTGTGGGTAAAACGCGTGCAGGCGGATCAGTACCTGATCGACCATCTGCTTGTCGCCGAACGCCTGCATGACCCGCGAGTTGTCGCCGGACAGGTTGATCACCACGTTGGCGCCGCCCTTCAGCGCCGGCTCGACCCACAACATGCCCAGGCCGGTGTTGCTGTAGATCTCACCGGACATGCGCGCCTTGCTTTCCCACACTGGCGTCTTGAACTTCAACATGATCTGGTCGCGCCAACCGTAGTTGGTGCCCTTGATCGCGGCCTGGTGCTGGGCGTCCAGTGCCGGGGTCATCTGGATCTTGTTCAGGGCACGCAAAGGCACGGCCACCACAACGTAGTCAGCCTGGTAGCCAACGCTGCCGACCTTGACGGTGACGCCGTCCTTGTCCTGGGTAATGGCCGAGACCGGGGAGCTGGTCTTGATGGTTTTCAGTTCTTTGACGAAGGCCTGGGCCAACACCGGGCTGCCACCGACCAGGCGCGACGCGCGCAGGTCACGGTCGGAAACGCCACGATAAACGCGACTCTGCTGTGCGAAGTACAGCAGCGAGATACGCGAAGGTTCGTCATAACGGGTACGAATCTGCTGGTTCACCAACTGACGGGCAGTGGCCGGCAGGCTCAGGCGATCGAGCCAGTTGGACACGTTGATCTGGTCCAGGGCGTGCAGCGTGTTGTTGGCTGACGGGTTTTGCGGGTCTTCGATCGAGCGCGCCAGGTCGTCCACCGTCTTTTCGTAGCGCTTGAGCGCTTCGGCAGTGGTTGGATCCTTGGTGGCCAGGTCGGCCGCGGTGTAATACACACCGTCGATCAGGTAGCCCGGGGTGCGCACGAATTCAGGTGCTGGCGTGGTGCTCAGCTTGAACGTCGAGATGTACTTGTTCAAGACCGGCTGGGTCTTGTCGTTGCCGATCCACTCACTGGTCGCCATGCCGGAGCGGCCGCCCAGGCTCGGCTTGGCTTCCAGCAGCGTGACCTGCCAGCCTTTTTTCTGCAGCTCGTAAGCAGCCGTGAGGCCCGAGACCCCGCCGCCGATCACGATCGCGGTTTTATCCTTGGCCAGCGCAGACACGCTGAACAGCCCCAACATCACCAGCGCACAGGCGCGCAGCCAACCGACAGACATTCAGCGAACTCCGGAAATACAGGAAAAATAGCGGTTTTTGCGAGCCAGGCGGCTCCAGAACCGCGAAGGATACGTCAGCCGCCAGACGCCTGCCAGCAACGTCTACCGTCCTATACAAAGTAGCTCAAACAACACAATGGGTTGTTCCCGAGGCACGCATTGCATAGGCTTGCGCGATTGTATGTCCGCGCACGACACGGACCGCCTCGAGGAGACTGAACATGGGCCTGAATAATCAGTGGATGCAACGCGATCTCGCGGTGTTGTGGCATCCCTGCACCCAGATGAAAGATCACGAACAACTGCCGCTGATCCCGATCAAGCGCGGTGAAGGCGTGTGGCTGGAGGATTTCGAAGGCAAGCGCTACCTCGACGCGGTGAGCTCCTGGTGGGTGAACGTGTTTGGCCATGCCAACCCGCGTATCAACCAGCGCATCAAGGACCAGGTCGATCAACTGGAACACGTGATTCTCGCCGGGTTCAGCCATCAGCCGGTGATCGAGTTGTCCGAGCGCCTGGTGAAGATGACGCCGGAGGGCCTGACTCGATGCTTCTACGCCGATAATGGTTCGTCCTGCATCGAAGTTGCGCTGAAAATGAGTTTTCACTATTGGCTCAACCGCGGCCTGCCGAACAAGAAGCGCTTTGTTACCCTGACCAACAGCTACCACGGCGAAACGATGGCGGCGATGTCGGTGGGCGACGTGCCGCTGTTCACCGAAACCTACAAGGCGCTCCTGCTCGACACCATCAAGGTGCCGAGCCCCGATTGCTATCTGCGCCCCGAGGGCATGAGCTGGGAAGAGCACTCGCGCAACATGTTCGCCGCCATGGAGCAAACCCTGGCCGAGAACCATGACACCGTTGCCGCGGTGATCGTCGAGCCGCTGATCCAGGGCGCCGGCGGCATGCGCATGTACCATCCGGTGTACCTCAAGCTGCTGCGTGAAGCCTGCGACCGCTATGGCGTGCACCTGATCCACGACGAAATCGCCGTGGGCTTCGGCCGCACCGGGACGATGTTCGCCTGTGAACAGGCGGGTATCCGGCCGGACTTCCTCTGCCTGTCCAAGGCCCTGACCGGCGGCTACCTGCCGCTGGCGGCGTGCCTGACCACCGATGACGTCTACAGCGCCTTCTACGACGATTACCCGACCCTGCGCGCCTTCCTGCATTCCCACAGCTATACGGGCAACCCTTTGGCATGCGCGGCGGCCCTGGCGACGCTGGATATCTTCGAAGAAGACAAGGTCATCGAGAACAACAAGGCGCTGGCGCAGCGCATGGCCTCCTCCACTGCACATCTGGTCGACCACCCTAACGTCAGCGAAGTGCGCCAGACCGGCATGGTGCTGGCCATCGAGATGGTCAAGGACAAGGCCAGCAAAGAGGCCTACCCATGGCAGGAGCGTCGCGGCCTGAAGGTGTTCCAGCATGCACTGGAGCGAGGTGCCTTGCTGCGGCCATTGGGCAGCGTGGTGTATTTCCTGCCGCCGTATGTGATTACCCCGGAGCAAATCGACTTCCTCGCCGAGGTCGCCAGTGAGGGCATCGACATTGCCACTCGCGATAGCGTCAGCGTGGCGGTGCCGAAGGACTTCCACCCCGGTTTCCGCGATCCGGGCTAGCGTTCGCCTGCTCGTTCCCACGCTCTGCGTGGGAATGCAGCCCGGGACGCTCCGCGTCCCAAAAGCGGACGCAGAGCGTCCGATGAGGCATTCCCACGCAGAGCGTGGGAACGATCCAACTACAGAGATTTAGCATGAGACTGTCCCGCTTCTTCATCGACGCCCCCCTGAGCACCGGCGAGCACGAATTGCCCGAAGCCCAGGCCCATTACATCGGGCGCGTGCTGCGCATGGCCGAGGGTGATGCGTTACAACTGTTCGACGGTTCCGGCCATGAATTTCGCGGCACGCTCGTTGAAGTCGGCAAAAAACGCGTGGTAGTCCAGATCCATGAGGAGTTTGCCGGCCAGGTGGAATCGCCGTTGCAGATCCACCTCGGCCAGGGCTTGTCCCGTGGCGAGCGCATGGACTGGGCGATCCAGAAAGCGACTGAATTGGGTGTCACGCAAATCACGCCGATTTTCAGCGAACGCTGCGAAGTGCGACTCAAGGACGAACGCGCCGACAAACGCCTGCTGCACTGGCGCCAGGTAGCGATCAGCGCCTGCGAACAATGCGGGCGCTCACGGGTGCCGGTGATTCATCCGCCAGTACTGTTGGCCGACTGGTTGAAACAGACTGAGGCTGAACTGAAGCTGGTGCTGCACCCGGTGGCCGAGCCATTGGTCAGCCATGCCAAGCCTTCAAGCCTGGCCTTTCTGATCGGCCCGGAAGGTGGTTTGTCCGATGCCGAAGTCGATCTGGCCAAGGCCAGCGGCTTCCGCGCCGCCCGCCTCGGCCCGCGAGTGTTGCGCACCGAGACCGCGCCGGTGGTTGCACTGGCGGTTGCCCAGCAGCTCTGGGGTGACTTCTAAAAAGATCGCAGCCTGCGGCAGCTCCTACAGGCTGGAGCGCAATCCCGTGTAGGAGCTGCCGAAGGCTGCGATCTTTTGATTTTATTGCACCGGATCACTCACCGGCTTGGCAATGATCGCCTTGAGTTCGCTGGTCATCGGGAACTCAAGGTTCAAACCCTTCGGCGGGATCGGCTGCTCGAACCAGCGCTGGTAGATGCCATTGATCTCGCCCGAGCTGTACAGATCCGCCAACACGCCGTTGACCAGGGCGAGGAACTGCGGGTCGTCCTTGCGCACCATGCAGCTGTAGATCTCCCGCGATTGCTCCTCCCCGACCACCACCCACTTGTGCGGGTCATTGGCCTTGGCACGCTCGCCGTAGAGCAGCGCGTCGTCCATGTAGAACGCCGCGGCCCGGCCCGATTGCAGCATCTGGAAGGCTTCCCCGTGGTCCTTGGCGCTGATCACGAACATGTCGATCTTGTGATCGACGTTGTAGCTTTTGAGGAAGCGCTCGTTGGTGGTGCCGGCGGTAGTCACCACGTTCTTTCCGCGCAGGTCGGCAAAACCTTTTATGCCGCTGTCCTTGGCGGTGAGCAACTGGCCTTTGACGTAGATGAAGCCATAGGAGAACGCCACCTGTTTCTGCCGTTCGGCAGTGACGCCGGTGGAACCGCATTCCAGGTCCACGGTGCCATTCTGTACCAATGGAATGCGGGTCTGAGAGGTTACCAGGTTGTACTTCACCTTCAGGTCAGGCCGCGCCAGTTGCTGCTGGATGCGCTCGACGATCTTGCTCGCCAGATCCACCGAGTAACCCATCGGCTTGCCGCTGTGATCACCCACGTAGGAAAACGGCACCGACGCATCGCGATAACCCAGGGTAATGCTGTTGGTGCTGGCGATCTTGCCCAGGGTGCCGGTCAGCGGCGTTTCATTGGCCTGTACCTGACTGCCTAGCAACAGGCCGAGGCTGCAAGCGAGCAACGTGATTTTTTGCATTGTTATTCTCCGTTGTGGGTGTTGGTTTATCAGGCGCGTGCAGCGATGACGGTGATTTCCACAAGCACCTGCGGGCGGGCCAGTTCGGCCTGCACGGTGGTGCGGCTCGGGGCCTGCCCGGGCGATAACCAGGCCGACCAGACCTCGTTCATCGCGGCGAAATCCTCGGTGATGTTCTTCAGGTAAATGGTCGCGCTGAGCAGATGATCCTTGTCGCTGCCAGCCTCGGCCAGCAAGGCGTCGATTTTCCTCAGTACTTCCCGGGTCTGTCCGCTGGCATCCAGGGCATCGCCCGGTACCTGCCCGGAAAGAAACACCAGGTCGCCAAAAGTCACGGCGCCTGACAGGCGCGGGTTGCTGTGCAGTCGGGTAATGCTCATTGCAGTGTCCTCTTCAGAAATGGCTATTCAGGCGGCCCGGTGATTGAACCCCTGCAGGTCGATGGAGGGTGGACGCTCAGCGATCAACTCGCTGAGCAATCGCCCGCTGCCGCACGCCAGGGTGAACCCCAACGCACCGTGGCCGAGGTTGAGCCACAGGTTGCGATAGGCCGTCGCGCCCAGCAACGGTACGCCGCTGGGGGTGGCCGGGCGCATGCCGGCCCACTCGACGGCTTGGTCATAAGCGCCGGCATTTGGAAAGGTGTCCTGGGCCTGACGCTTGATCAGTGCCAGGCGCTTGGGGTCCAGCGCAGGGTCGAAGCCGACGATGTCGACCATCGCCGCCACGCGCAATTGCTCGCCGATGCGGGCGTAGACGATCTTGCGATCGTAGTCGGTGATGCTCACGTCCGGCACCCGGTGACCGACGCCGATGGGCACGGTCAAGCTGTAGCCCTTTAGCGGGTACAGCGGCAGTTGCAGCCCGGGCAGCGCCAACAGCGGACTACGGTGGCCGGCAGCGATCACCAGTTGCTCGACGGGCAGCAGGTGTTCGCCCAACTCGATGGCGTTGACGCTGCCGTGTCTATGGCGAATCCCGGTCACTGCTTGACCGAGACGAAACTCGCAACGACCGGACGCTTGCAGCCGGGCGGCCAGTTGCTGGCAGAAACCGTGGCAATCGCCGACCTCTTCGTCCGGGGTGTAGATCGCCCCGACGAAGGGTGCATCCATCAGCGCCGGCTCCAGCTGCGCGCATTCGGCCGCCGACAACACCTGCTGTTGTTGCGGGTCGGCCAGACCCTGGCGCGCATGTTCGAAGCTGCTGTTCTGGCGGAACGTCACCAGCTTGCCATTGCGCCGCCACTGGAAACCCGCCAGTCCATCGTCCTCGCGCCAGGACTTCAACGTACCCTGGCTCAGGAGCGCCAGGCGCAGCAAGTGGGCGGCGTTCGCGCGGTTGACCGAGTGGCGGCAGGCACCGAGGAACGATGCCATCCAGCGCCATTGCGCCAGGTCGAAGCGCGGACGCAGCTTCAGCGGTGAATCGCCGCGTAACATCCAGCCGATGGCCTGTAATGGCACACCGGCGTCGGCCAGGGGTGCGACATAGCGATAGGACAACTGGCCGCCATTGGCGAAACTGGTTTCGCTGCCCAATGAGTCCCGAGCCTCGACCACCGTGACCTCAAAGCCGTCGCGCACCAGCGCATAGGCCGTAGCCAGGCCAATCACGCCACCGCCGATGATGCACACTCGCTGAGCCATGTCCGTCCTTAAAACCGTTGTGAAGACAAGGCCGAGGTTAGAGCCAGGTGACAGACGTTGAACAATGCATAAATATGTCAAACCCATAAACAAAGGTTATGGACTTGTCATGCGTCTTCGCCATATCGAAATTTTCCAGGCCATCCGCCAGACCGGCTCGATCAGCGCGGCCGCACAGTTGCTGCACGTCTCGCAGCCGGCGGTGAGTAAGGTGTTGCAGCACGCCGAGCAGCAATTGGGCTTCCCGTTGTTCCTGCGGGTGCGCGGCAAGTTGCAGGCGACGCCGGAAGCGCTGGAGCTGGAGCGCGAAGTGGACAAGGTCAGTGAAAGCCTGCAAGGCGTACGACGCCTGGCCCAGAGTCTGCGTCGCGAGCCGGGGCACAGCCTGCGCATCGGCGCGACCCCGGCACTGGCCCTGTCATTGCTGCCGCCGGCCATTCACGAATGGACCGGACGCTACCCGGACATCGTCTGCGAGTTGTCCAGCGCCCACAGTCGCGAACTGGTGCAGAACCTGTTGATGCGCGAAGTGGATGTCGCCCTGACCCTGCAACGCCCGGATCACCCGGGGCTCAAGGCCCAAGCCCTGGCGTGCGGCGTGCTGGTGGCGCTGGCGCCGATTGGTTACTGGCCGCCGCAAGAGGCAGGCAGGCCGTTACCGCTCATGGCGCTGGCGAATGCGCCCCTGATTGGTTTATCCAGTGCCGATCCGCTGGCCGCACGGCTCGACAGCTATCTGGAAGCCGTCGAACCACCTCCTCGCGTACGCATCGCCGTGCAGACCTACTCTCTGGCACGGGCGATGGTGGAATCTGGCGCGGGTGTAGCGGTGATCGATCCGTTCACCGCCCTTGGTGCGTCTCCCGACACCACAACGATTCGCCCTCTGGCGCCGCCGCTGCCCATCACCCTTTACGCAGTCACCCGCGCCGCCGAACCCCCACCCCACACGTTGAACGACCTGTTGCAGGTGTTCGGCCGCCAAGCCCAGGAGCAATTAGATCGCCTCTGCTGAGCCTGAAACCTGCAAGGCCGCTTCGCCTACAAGACGTAAAAAAATATCGCCACGAAGTGCAGCAAACTCCCGGCAATCACGAACAGATGCCAGACCCCGTGGGCATGGCGCAGGCGATGGTCGAGGGCAAAGAAGATAATCCCCACGGTATAAAAAATCCCGCCCGACGCCAGCCACGCAAATCCGGCGCTGCCGAGCGCCGCCAGCAAGGGTTTGACCGCCACCAGCACGATCCAGCCCATGACCGCGTAGATCACGATCGACAGGATCCGCGCTTCCGATCTCGGCTTGATCTCTTGCAGGATGCCGATCAGCGCCAGCCCCCAGACGATCCCGAACAACGTCCAGCCCCACGGCCCGCGCAGGGTCACCAAGCAGAATGGCGTGTAGCTGCCGGCGATCAACAGGTAGATCGAAAAATGATCGACCTTTTTCATGATCGCTTTCTTGCGTCCGCGCACGCTGTGGTAGACGGTCGATGCGCTGTAGAGCACCAGCAAGGTAAAGGCGTAGATCGCCATGCTGACTATTTTCCACGGATCGCCGTCGAGGCTGGCGGCCACGATCAGCCACACTCCACCGACAAACGCCGCCACCGCCCCGAACAGATGCGTCCAGGCGTTCAATCTTTCCCCGTGGTACATCGCTTACCCCCAAGCCTGAAGCGTAAATGCACAACATTTCCAAACGACACGATTCCTGTAGGAGCTGCCGCAGGCTGCGATCTTTTGATCTTGATCTTTAAAAGCAAGATCAAAAGATCGCAGCCTGCGGCAGCTCCTACAAAAGATACAATCGAGCCATTCCAACAAGAGTCCGCCCCATGCTGATCGACGAAGAGTTGACCCTGAAAAAGCTCGAGGTGTTCCTGGCCTTCATGCGCACTGGCAACCTGGCCCGCGCCGCTGCCGAATTGCAGACCAGTAACGTTAGCGTACATCGGGCCATCCACTCCCTGGAAAGCGCCCTGCGCTGCCCGCTGTTCAAGCACGAGGGGCGCAACCTGACACCACTGGAAAGCGCCTACGTCCTGGAAGAACGGGCGCACAAGCTAATCCAGGATGTCGTAGAAACTGTGCGCCTGACTCGCGAAGCCGCCGGATTTTCCGCCGAGCGTTTCAAATTGGGCTCGCTGTATTCGCTGACGGTGAAGACCGTGCCGCAATTGATCATGGGCCTGAAGATCCGCCGCACCGAGCTCAATATCGACCTGATCCTGGGCTCGAATTTCGACCTGTTGTACAAGCTCAAGAACATGGAGGTCGATGCAATCCTGGTGTCCCTGGACGACAGCATCAACGATCCGGATCTGGAGCATATCGAGCTGTTTTCCGACGACATCTTCCTGGCGACACCGGCCGACTCGAAGTTTGCGCAAAGAAGCGAAGTCGACCTCGCCGACGTCCGCGAAGAGACCTTCATCACCCTGACCCAGGGCTTTGCCACGCATCAGGACAGCAATCGGGTGTTCAGCCAAGCGGGCTTCGAGCCCAAGGTGGCGATGCAGGTCAACGATATCTTCAGCCTGCTGAGCATGGTCAGTTCAGGCGTGGGTTATGCGTTGCTGCCGGGCAGGATTGCGGCGGTGTACGAGAACCGGGTGAAGCTGATTCCGTTGCAGGAGAAGTATCGGATGCAACAGCACATTGGCGTGGTGTTCTTGAAGGCCAAGGAGCGTGATCCGAATCTGCTGGCGTTGCTGGCGGAATGCCGGATGTACGCCAATCGCCACGCCAACCAGTGATCGTTCCCACGCTCTGCGTGGGAATGCAGCCCGGGACGCTCCGCGTCCCATTCGAGAGCTGGAACGCGGAGCGTCCCTTGAGGCATTCCCACGCAGAGCGTGGGAACGATCAGTTAGCCAACAATCCCGCGAACAATGAAGTACAGCAACGAAGGCCCCAACAAGCACCCAAGCCCGGTGTGAAAGGTCGCCGTCAACGCCCCATAAGGCACCAGCCGTCGATCCGTCGCCGCCAGCCCCGCCGTCACACCGCTTACCGTACCGGCCAGGCCACCGAACACCATCGCCGAACGCGGGTTATCCAGGCCCATCCAGCGCGCCGCCATCGGCGTGCCGACCATCACCAGGATCGCCTTGATCAACCCGGTGGCGATCGACAGTGCCATCACATCCGAGGTCGCGCCAATCGCCGCACCGGTCACCGGCCCGACGATGTAGGTCACCGCGCCCGCGCCAATCGTGGTCATGCTCACCGCATCGCGATAACCGAATACCCAGGCCATGCATGCGCCGACAATGAACGGCAGCACCGTACCCAACAGCAGCGCGATCACGCCGATCAGCCCGGCTTTTTTCGCTTCGGTGGCCTGCACTTCGAAGGCCGTGGCGACAATGGCGAAGTCGCGCAGCATTGCGCCGCCCATCAGGCCGATGCCGGAGAACAGCGTCAGGTCCGCCAGGCCTTTTTGCCCGCCGGTCATGGTGCCGCCGACCCAGGCCAGCACCAGGCCGATGACGATGGCAATCGCTGAGCCGTGAATGCGTCCGAAGGTCAGGCGTTTGGAGAGGATGACCGACACCCACATGATCACGCCGACGAAGGCGAATGCGGTGACCAGGCCGTTATGTTCCAGGCCTTTCTCGATGAGATCCCACATATCAGCGACCTCCTACTGGTGTGCCGACGGGGGTAATTTCCGTGGGCTCATCGGGCAAGGGTTCACCTTTATGGGTCCGGCTGATCAAGGCAATGGTGCAGCCGCAGACCACCACCGAACCGATCGCCGCCAGCACCGCCACCGGACCGCCATGCAAGGCCGTGACCACGTTCTGTTGCGCGGCCATCGCCACCACCACGGGGATGTACATGGCACCCCAGAAGCCCACGCCCATTTCGCAATCCCTGGTCATGCCACCGCGTTTTTGCATCCACAGCCGCGCGCAGATCAACAGGATCATGGCGATCCCGACCCCGCCGACGTTGGATTTTACGCCCAGCAGGACGCCCAGCATGTCACCCATGATCACCCCTGCCAGCGTACAGATCGCGAGCAGCGCCACACCGTAAATAATCATTGTTGTCGTCCTCAAAGTGCATCGTCGAATGTTGTTCTTGTTGTTCGAAGCCTCAGGGTTGCTCTAGGGGTGGCGACATCCCTCCTCACGCAACAGCGCCTGCAGGGTATCGAGCCTTGCACCGTCGAACGCAATCACGGTGCCCTGTTCGAAGACCCGGCGCGCCAGCCCGGTCAGCACTGCACCGGGCGGCAGTTCGATCTGTAGACGTACGCCGCGCTCATACGCGCTTTGCACCGTGCCGCGCCAATCCACCACGCGGCACATGTTGAAGGCCAGGTCGTCGCGCAAGGCGTCAACCTTGATCACCGGGCGGGCGCGACTGCCGCTCAGGTAGCCGATCTTCGGCGTTTGCAGCTTCACCCTGGCGAACGCTTCGGCCAGGGTTTGCGCCGGTACGTCCAGCAGCGGGCAGTGCGACGGCACACTCACCGCCAGACGCTTGACCATCCCCGCCCCACGCGCCCTTGCCAGTTCGGCCAGCGCTTTCATCCCAGCGTCGCTGCCGGCAATCACCACCTGGTTATCGGCGTTGATATTGGCCAGGTAAACCGGTGTATCGACGCTGTGAACCCGGGCCAGCAAGCCCTCCACCACTGCCAGTTCCAGGCCGATGATCGCGGTCATCCCGTAGCCCTTTGGATACGCTTGTTGCATCAACTCGCCACGCAGGCTGACCAGATGCAGCGCATCGCTGAAACCCAGGGCACCGGCGACCACCGCGGCCGGGTAGGCACCAATGGACAGCCCGGCGACGTAATCCGCCGGCAATGCCAACTGCCGCGCCGCCGCCACACCGGCGATCAGCAGGCAGAGCTGCACCGCCCTTGTCGATTGCAGCGCCTGGGCGGAATCGAGCCGCCGAACGTCTTCGCCCAACAGGTCGCTGGCCTCGATCAGCGTTTCCCCAGGCAAACCCTGGAGCATGCCCGGCCGCTGCGCACCCTGCCCCGGGAACACCAGCAAGCTGCTCACGCTGCCTGCTCCTGCGGGTTCCAGGGGTCGGTGACCAGACAGGCTCCCGTTGCTTTCTTGAGCAAAACCCGTGACGAAGAACCCGCCCACTCACGCAAGGCGACAGCGCCGAATGAGGTCTGCAATTGCATGTCCACCACACAGGGCGCCTTGTCGAACAACGCCAGCAACTCCCGAGCCTGATACCGCGCCAGAGGCTGTGGTGTGCGCAGGATCAGATCCAGATCGCTGGCCTCATGCAGGGCTGCAAAACCGCTGGCCAACTCGAACCCGGCACTGCCGCTGACACCCCAGGCCCAACCGCAGGCATCGAGTGCGGGGCGCAATTGAGCCAGGGCTTCGAACGCTGGCAGGTCGCGGTGGCTCTCGACGTGGCAAAGCGCTTCCGGGCTGACACGACGGGTTACCGCGTCCATTGCCATCGACGTCCCATAGCGCTGTTCACGCAAACGTCCACGCACGCCGACCGCAATCCGATCCGCCGTCGACACTGCACGGCGCACCACCACGGGCTGACCGGCGCCGATCGACTCGACCGCCCAGGCAGGCGCCTCCTCAGGCAGCTGCCGAGGGGTCATGCCCCAGAGCAGGTCGTGGGCCAGAAACCGGCTCACCATTGCTCTCTCAGTAACTGGCGGACCTTGCTTGAGGCCGCCCGATTGACCGCCCCGAGGCGAGCGCTCAAATCAGTGCCCTTGTGCGCGACATCGGCAATCGCCTGCGTCAGGCACTCGCTCACCCGCGCCACATCCGCCGTGGTGGGCTGTTCGATCTGCTGCACCGCCAAGGTTTCCCAGAGCAGGCCGAGGCTGGCGTAGCTGTCGATGTCATAGGCCATCGGTGGCACGCTGGCGGCCAGGGTTTCCAGCTCTTCGACACTGCGCAAGGTCACCCGCGCCGCCGAAGCCTTGCCCATGGCATGCACCATCACCCCTGGATCGCGCAGGGCAATCAAGCGGTTGGCCTGATAACCGTGAGCCAGAAACGCCCCGGACATCGCCTTGCCCACCAGCAAGCCAATCACGGCATGACCGGCCAGCCGGGCGCGGGCATAACTGTCGGCGGCACCGGCCAAGGCTTGATGAATACCGAGGGCTTCTTCGCGGCGTCCGTAGGCCTGGCTCGGCACATCGACGATGGCGATCAAGGCGCGTTTTTGCAGCTTGTCCTGATCGGCAACGATGACGTCATTCACCGCCTTGGCCAGGCCCCAGCCTTCGAGCAGCCCGACTTCACCATGGCGGGCACGCACGAACCGGTTGTCCGGATCGGCCACCACGGCGATGAAGCGCGCGGCTTGTTCACCCACAAATCCATCCGCCACTTTTAGCGAGGCCGGCAAACCCTCGACCGGCCGGGCATCGCCGCTCAAGGCGTTGAACCAGTTCAAGCCCCTCAGGGAATACGAACTCATGAGCGCTCTCCTTGATACAGGTCGCGAACCGTGGCCGGCTCGATTTGCGGCTCGGCGTCCAGACGCGCCAGCCGTCGCAGAAACAGGTCGGCCTGAGCACTGCGATGCTGCGCGGGCAAACCTTGCTTGAGCAATTCGCCGACCTGCTCGCGAATCTGTGCCACGTCATCATCGGCAAAGCGATCCACCAGCCCCGTGGCGAAACGTTGCTCGCCGCCGGTCAGGCTCCAGATGAAGGGGCGATCGCGCGAGTCGTATTCCTCGAGCCCCGCCTCCTGTTCGATCACCTGGGGACCGTTCAGGCCCAGGCGAGCTTCCTGGGTCACCAGCAGGTAGCTGCACAAGCCCGCGGCAATCGACATGCCGCCAAAACAACCGACGCTGCCCGCCACCACACCGATCACCGGTTGGTACTGGCGCAAATCGACGATTGCCGCATGGATATCGGCAATGGCCGCCAAGCCGAGGTTGGCTTCCTGCAGGCGCACACCTCCGGTTTCCAGTAGCAGCACGGCTCGGGTCGGGATGCCCTTGCGGTTATCCTCGGCAGCCAGCTCCAGTGCACCGGCAATTTTCGCCCCGCCGACTTCACCAAGACTGCCGCCCTGGAATGCCCCTTCGATAGCCGCGATCACCACTGGCAATCCGTCGAGGCTGCCCTTGGCGATCACCACGCCGTCATCGGCTTGCGGCACCACGCCCTGGCGCGCCAGCCACGGCGACATGATGCGTTGAAACGGATCGAGCAATTCGCGAAAGGTGCCGGTATCAAGCAAGGCTTTCGCCCGTTGCCGGGCACCGAGTTCAACGAAGCTGTGCTTGTTGAGAAGCGCTGCGCTGTCAGTCATGGCCGATCTCCTCGAAGCCCTGTTCCAGGCGCAGGCGGACCACGCCGGGGGTGGCGCCGAAATCGTGGATGTCGATGTCCATGGCCGGCGGGACCTGGCCGTCGAACATCCGTGCGAACAGGTGCTGCCAGCGTTGCTCGCTGCCGTTGACCGAGGTCTGCACGGTGATGCTCAACTTGCCGGGCTGACCCGGTTCGATCAGCACTTCAAGATCGCCCGAGCCGACACAACCCACCAGCGTGCGACCGCGTGGTGGCTGCCCGGCGGGGAATTCAAAAGATAAGGTTTCCATTAAAACGCTCCCTGGGTAATGCGGTCGCCGGCCTCGATGCGGTCGATGAACAGGCAGGCTGCGAGCAAATCCGCAGCACCACCGGGCGAGGCATTCAATGCAATCAATTGTTGGTCCAGCTCATGCAGCCGACGACGCCCGGCGAGGCTGGCACTGCCACCGACGTCGAGCACGGCCTGGGCGCCGAGCTGCATGGTGCTCAGGCCCTCTTCTCCGGCGCGGTACAGCACGCAGGTGTCAGCCAGATTCGTCATAATCGCCAGCAGCGCATCGAGCCGGGCGTTCTGTTCGCCATGGCCGGCAGCGCGACTGCGCTTGAGTTGCGGCAATGCGCGTTGAGTCACCGCCGGGAAACCGAGTTGCGCTTCCTCACGGGCGCCGCGAGCGCCGTAGCGTTGAGCGACTTGCGCACCGTGACTCAGAGGGCGCGGCGCATAACGGTCGTCGAGCAAGGCCAGGCGTGCCGCGCGCAAGCTGATGGAGCCAGCGGCGGTAGATTGCGGCTCCAGCGCAACGGCGGCGACCAGCAGGCCCAGCGCCCAGATGGCCCCGCGATGGGTATTCACGCCGTTGGTGGTGGCGAGCATCGCTTGTTCGCCTTCACGACCGATCAGGCCAATCGCCTCGCGCAGCGGCAAGCCGACCTCGCCCATCTCGATAGCGGCTTCAGCCATTTCCTTGAACGCCGGCCACAGGGCCAGCGCCGAGGCGTGCATCAGCCCCAGGTGCAAATCGGTGTGGGCGCCATTGCCGCGACGGTCGACCAACGCCGGTTTTGGCGACAGGTCGGCCTCGTCGATCAGCGCATCCACCGCCAGGTCCGCCAGGCGTTCGGCCAGGCTCAAGGTTTTCGGTTGCAGGTTGAGTGCGTGCATTACCAACTCCTGAACTTGGCGGGCGGGTTGTAGAGGCCACCGGACCACTCCACCAGGTCCGCTACGCTTTTGGCGGCGAGCAATTCGCGGGTGGCGTCGGTACGGCGGATGCCGAGGTCTTCGGGCAAGGCGATCAAGCCTTCGCGGCGCATGCGCGCGGTGTCCTTGGGGTTGTGCCGCAGGCCGATGGCGGTCACGCCAGCGACGGCGGCGATCATGGCCTGGCGCTCTAGCAGCGTGCGGGCCTTGTACAAATAGGCGATGCCTTCTTCGGTCAGCAGGTGGGTGACGTCGTCGCCGTAGACCATGATCGGCGCCAGTGGCATGCCGCTTTTTTTCGCCACATCGATGGCGTCGAGGGTCTCGACGAAGGTCGGCTTTCCGCCTTCCTGAAAGGTCTCGACCATTTGCACCACCAGTTTTTTGCCGCGTTCGAGCATGGGTTGTGCAGTGTCGGTGTGGCGCATGTCGAGCCAGGCTGGCGTGCCGTGGCGGCGACCGCGCGGGTCGTGGCCCATGTTCGGCGCGCCACCAAAACCGGCCAGGCGACCACGGGTCACGGTCGAAGAATGGCCGTCGCCGTCGACTTGCAGGGTCGCGCCGATGAACAAGTCCACCGCGTATTGCCCGGCCAATTGGCTGAACATCCGGTTGGAGCGCAGCGAGCCGTCGCGCCCGGTGAAGAACACGTCGGGCCGGGCGGCGATGTAGTTTTCCATGCCCAGTTCGGTGCCGAAGCAATGCACGCTTTCGACCCAGCCACTTTCAATCGCCGGGATCAGGGTTGGATGGGGGTTGAGTGTCCAGTTGCGACAGATCTTGCCCTTGAGGCCCAGGGATTCGCCGTAGGTTGGGAGGATCAGTTCGATGGCGGCCGTGTTGAAGCCGATGCCGTGGTTGAGCGACTGCACGTTGTGTTTTTCATAGATCCCGCGAATCGCCATCATCGCCATCAGCACGTGCACGGGCTTGATGTGCCGAGGGTCTCGGGTGAACAGCGGCTCGATGTAGAACGGCTTGTCCGCCACCACCACGAAGTCGACCCAGGAAGCGGGAATGTCGACCCGCGGCAAGTCGCTTACATCATCGACCAGCTGGTTGACCTGGACGATGACGATGCCGTCGCTGAAGGCGGCCGGTTCGATCAGCGCTGGGGTGTCTTCGGTGCTCGGCCCGGTGTAGATGTTGCCGGCGCGGTCGGCCATGAAGCCAGCACTGAGCACCACGTTGGGAATCAGGTCGACCACCAGCCGCGCATAGAGCTCGATGTAGGTGTGGATCGCGCCAATCTCCAGCAGGCCGTCTTCGAGCAACTGGCTGATGCGCAGGCTCTGGGTACCGGCGAAGGAGAAGTCGAGCTTGCGCGCAATGCCACGCTCGAACAGGTCCAGGTGCTCGGAACGACCGACGCTGGGCATGATCATGTGCAGGTCATGCAGCTTGCCCGGATCGGCCTTGGCCAGGGAACGGGAGAGAAAATCCGCCTGCTTCTGGTTATTGCCCTCCAGCACCACTCGATCGCCCGGCAGGATCAACGCCTCCAGCGCCGCCACGATCTTGTCGGTGGGCAACACCACACCGTCGGCCAGGTCTCGCACCAGCGCAAGACGTCGCTGCTTCTCGCTGCGCCGCCGCGTCCATCGCGAGTCGGGGGATATTGTTGTTGTCATGACCACTCCACGGGTTCGCTGTCGTGGGGTCACAGTAGGAGTGTTGGTGGGGGGTATCAATCAAGCAGAGGGGTGGATTGTTACGCTTAGGTTAATGGTTGACTATTCTGACGCCTTCGCGAGCAGGCTCGCTCCCACATTGGTTTTGCGGCGAACACCAACCCTGTGGGAGCGAGCCTGCTCGCGAAGGGGCCGCGATGGTCACAACTGCTGTCGAAGGCCGGAATAAAATTGTCGAAAAGTCCCAAAAAAGGACCGATCAGTCCCTTTTTGGGAATCTTCAACCATTGGACATCTTCGCCAACTGATCGGGTTTTGTGTTTAAACATTTGTCCGCAGAAAGGATGGAAGGCTACAACGCCTGACATCGCTGCCTACAGAAATGCCGGAACCCGCTGACTGGTGCGCTTTTGCGCGGATCTTTATCGTTTGTGCGTCGCTGCAAATTCAGCGGCCGGGTTTGGAACCCCGAGGTGTAAAGGGCGAAAAAGCGCCATTCATAACGTATGCTTGCGCACCTTCATAGTGTGCATTCCGTTATGGCGGCTGTGCGCGGGAGACCTTCGGGTCTACCGGGTTTTCTCCATTTACCTCGGGTTCCAACCTGCGTACAGCTGCCACCCTAATTCGTTTGGAACCGAATGGGGCAGCTGAAACTCGTCAAATGGAGATTCAGTATGTTCAAAGTAACTCCCAATCCCCCGGAAACCGATCCCGATTTCCAAGCTGCCTTGGAAGCCGAGAAGCTCAGCGAAGCCGCAGACCGCGCCCTCTCTCATTACTTCCCGCCCCCTCACGAAAAACCGGCCAAGCGCCGAAAATTCCAGCTGTTCACCGTCTCTCCTGACATCGGCACTGAAGCACTTCTGGCCAATGCCTCCGAAGACCTGCTGTCCATCAGTGCCATTGCGGCCGATCTGGCGGACGGCGTGGAGGGTTCGCGCCGTTCGGTAGCCTTGGCGCTCAGCCGCATGGCCGATGGTGTGCATTTGTTGGTGGAGCGGGCGTTGGATCACCATGAGGCGTTGGCTCAGGCCAAGGTTTAGCCGTCAGATTTTTGGTGAATTGGAGGCCGCTTTCGCGAGCAGGCTCGCTCCCACAGGGTTTGGTATTCGCCGCAAAACCATTGTGGGAGCGAGCCTGCTCGCGAAGGGGCCCTTCAGACGAGCGCAGCACCTACCAACAACTCCTCCAGCGCCAACAAATCCGGCACCTTGGCCACTTGGTCCGCCACCTGCACCGCTGCTTTCTCCAGAGGGCACAACGGCACATCCACATAGCTCAATTGACTGTCGAGCTTGTACGAACGCGGAATCCCCTGGACCAGAATCGCGATGAACTTCAGCTCGGGCCGACCGCCGAGCGCGTTGAGAATGACAATTCGCGCGCGTTCGCCGATGACGATTTTCTGCCCGCACGCCGACTCGAAGCTGAGCAATGGTATCTGCCGGTCGCGCCACGCTACCCTTCCCAGATACCAAGGTGGTGAGTCCAAGTCGATGGCTGCGGGTTGGTAACCAATCAGTTCAGCCACCGCGACGTTAGGCAGGATCAGGTGGCGGTCAGCCAAAGGCAGTAGCAGGCCGGTGAGTTGGCTGTCGCGCGGGTCGTGGCGACGCTCATGCATGGGTCTTGCTCCACAGGGCAATGCTTTCAAGCAATACCGATTCCTGGTACGGCTTGCCAAGGTAGTCGTTGACGCCAATGGCCATGGCCCGGTCGCGGTGTTTCTGGCCCGTGCGGGAGGTGATCATGATGATCGGCAGGTGCCGCAGACGCTCATCGTTGCGCACCTGGGTCGCGACTTCGAAGCCATCCATTCGCGGCATTTCGATGTCCAGCAGCATCAGGTCCGGGATGTGCTCTTCCAGCAGCAGCATGGCGTCGACACCGTCCTTGGCGGTCAGCACGTTCATGCCGTGGCGTTCAAGCAAACGGCTGGTGACCTTGCGCACGGTGACCGAGTCGTCGACCACCATCACCAGCAACGGCCGCTGCGGCTCGACCTCGACGTCGTGACTGACCGGACGCTGCGGCGCGCGGGCTTGCATGGCGCGAACCGGCGCCAGCAGGTCCAGGATCAGCACCACCCGACCGTCCCCCAGAATCGTCGCCCCGGACACCCCTTGCACAGCGGCAAACTGCGGGCCGAGGCTCTTGACCACGATCTCGCGCGTGCCGGCCATGGCATCGACCTGCACTGCAATATGACGCTCGTTGCATTGCACCAGCAATACCGGCAGCGGCAGGCTCTGGCCCAACAGCCGTGGACGCGGGCTGGTTTTCAGCAGCTCGCCCAGGTAACACAGTTCATAGCACTGACCGGCGTATTCGTAGGTCGGCGGATCAAGGCGGAAATGCCCTTCAAGTTCGTTGGGCAACACGCGGACAATCCCATCAATGGTGTTCAGTGGAATGGCGTATTGATCCTCCCCGCATTGCACCATCAGCGCCCGGTTGACCGACACAGTGAATGGCAGGCGAATGCGAAAATGCACACCCTGCCCTGGCACTGAGTCGATACTCATGGTGCCGCCCAGTTGCCGCACCTCTTCGTGCACAACGTCCATGCCGACCCCGCGCCCGGAGATCTGGGTGATTTTCTCGGCGGTGGAAAACCCCGGCTGCAGGATGAATTGCAACACGTCGTGGTCGCTGATGACACTGTTCGGGTCGAGCAGGCCGCGTTTGATCGCCTTGCGCCGAACCGCCTCCAGTGGCACGCCGGCACCGTCATCGCGAATATCGAAAATGATGTCGCCACCTTCGCGCAACAGATCCAGGGTGATCCGCCCTTGCGCCGGCTTGCCCGCCGCTAACCGCACAGTGGCTGATTCCAGGCCGTGGTCGACGGCATTGCGCAGCATATGCTCCAGTGGCGCCGCCATGCGTTCGAGCACATTGCGATCCATCTCGCCTTCGGCGTTGCCGACGATGAACTCGACGTCCTTGCCCAACTCACTGGCAACCTGGCGAACAATGCGCTTCAAGCGCGGCAGCATCCGCTCGAACGGCACCATGCGCGTGCGCATCAGGCCTTCCTGCAATTCGGTGTTGATGCGGCCCTGCTGTTGCAACAGGTTTTGCGCATCCTGGTTGCGGCGGTCGAGGGTTTCCTTGAGATCAAGCAAGTCGGAGGCGGATTCGAACAGCGCTCGCGACAGTTGTTGAAGTTGCGAGTGGCGATCCATTTCCAGCGGGTCGAACTCTTCGTAGCCCAGGCGCTCGGCATCGACTTGCTGACGACTGAGAATCCTGCCCTGGGTTTCGGTATCGAGCCTGCGCAACTGGTCGCGCATGCGCTCGATGGTGGTTTCCATCTCGTTCAGGGCGACCTGCGCGTCGTTGACCTGCTGTTCGATGCGACCGCGAAAGATCGAGGTTTCAGCGGCCAGGTTGACCAGGTCGTCGAGCAGTTCCGCCGAGACCTTGACCATATCCGCCCCGGCATCGGACTGCAGCGGAGGTGCCTCGGTTTTTGCCGGAACGGTGAGTGGCGCCGGGGCTTCAGGCAGCACCGGGTGACTGAAGTTCTGGATGGCATCGATCAGCCGGTCGGCCGGCGGCAATGGCTCACCGGCGCGCGCCGCGTCGAGCATCTGCGCCAGCCGGTCATGGCTGCGCTGCAGCAGCTCGAACAAAGCCGACGTGGGTTGCAGCATGCCGGTGGATAAACCTTCGTAGAGAAACTCCAGCTCGTGGGCCAAATCGCCAATGGGAGCGATTTCCACCATGCGCGCACCGCCCTTGAGGGTATGCAGGTCGCGCAGCAGGGTTTCCATTTCCTGCCGGTTCGACGGCTCGGCCTGCCAGCGCAGCAGTGCCGCCCCGGAGCTTTCGATGATGTCGAAGCCTTCTTCAAGAAAGATGTCCAGCAACTCGCTGTCATGGTGGGCCGAGTCGACGCCAGCGGCAGCTTCGATTACATCGGCATTGTTTGCGTGGCTTTGCCTGAACGCGCGAATCGCTTCGATCAGTTCCCCGGGATCGCCCAGGGCCTGATGGTCTTGCAACTGCTCAAGCAACTGCGCCAGATGGTCATGGCTCAGTTGCAGCAATTGCGTCAACACTTCGCTGTGGCTGTAACGGCGGTCCGCCAGGCCCTCATAGAGGTTTTCCAGTTCCTGTGCCAGGTCTGCGACCGGTTCGACCTCGGCCATCCGCGCGCCACCCTTGAGGGTGTGCAAGTCGCGCTGCAACGAGGACAGCGGCGCGGGGTTATGCGGGTCACTGACCCAGCGTTGCAAGGAATGGTTGGCGCTTTCGAGGATATCCTCGGCTTCCTCAAGGAAGATCGAAACGATGTCGTCGTCCAGTTCGGCTGCGCGGTCTCCTGTAGGAGCGAGCCTGCTCGCGATGGGCTCATAGGCGCCGCGTTTATCCAATGAAAGCGCGTCATCGTTAGCGTCCATCGCGAGCGTGCTCGCTCCTACAGGGGGGAGCGTGCGCTCGAGTTCGGCGGTGGCGGCGCCCAGCTCGCGGATGCTCAAGGTGCGACTGCCGTCACTGCGGATCAGGCCCATGGCCGAAGGGTCCAGGCTCTGATCGAGCAAGCCGTGCAAGGCCCGAATCCTTTCCGGGCGCGGGCTGACTTCCTGGCCGGCAGCCAGCTCATCAAGCATGTTGATCAGCGCTTCGTGGGCACTTTGTGCTTCATGGAAAAATTCCTCGCTAACCGCCAGGCTGCTCTCTTCCACAGCACCGTAGAGGTCGAGCAAGGCTTCGCAGAGCTCATCCACCGGATGCAGGTCGGCCAGGTGCGCGCCTTCGCCGAGGGTGGTCAATTCGTCCAGCAGTGCACTGAGCTCCTGGCGTTCGCCTGGATGCTGCTGCCAGCGCCGCAACAGGCTTTCGGCGTCGAGCAGGATGTCCATGCCCTGGGCCAGGAAGTTGTTGATCAACTGCGGGTCGCGCTTGATCCTCAGGCCGGCACTGGGCGTGCTCAAGTGACTTTGCAGGCGTTCGGCGAGCAGCGCCCTGGCGCGTTCGATCAGGGTCCCGGAGCCGGGGATTTCAGCCAACGGGTCGGTCTTGAGCTGACGCAAGCCAAGACGGAACAGACCTTCGGCCTCCAGCAGCACCTCGACTTCGTCCAGGTCGAGCGCGATCAGATGAGCCTTGTACTCCCGGGCCAGTTGGTCGAGCGTCGTCGCCAGCTCGGCAATCGGCACCACCCCGGCCATCGACGCACTGCCCTTGAGGGTGTGCAAAGCACGCTGCAGCTCATCGCTGGCCTGCAGCGGCAGGCGTTCGGCGGCCTGGTCGAGAAAGCGGTTGAGGCTGCTCAAATGGGTTTCGGCTTCCTTGCGGAAGATTTCCAGCAATAGCGGGTCGAGGGCCGCGACGTCCTGGGTATCCTCGTCCGCTGCCAGGGTATCGCCCTTGGCCAGGGCGTGGGCACGGGCCGCCAACTGGTCGACATCATTGCGCTGACGCTGGGCATCGGTGGCATATTCGGCCACCAGCTCCGGCAGCAGATCGAGCACATCGTCGAGCAGTTGCTGCACGCTGGCGCCAGGCTCCACGCTGTGTTCCAGCACGCGGTTAAGCAGGTTTTCCACCGCCCAGGCCAATTCGCCAAGCACCAGGGCTCGCACCATCCGGCCACTGCCCTTGAGGGTATGAAAGGCACGGCGCAATTCACTCAGGGCCAAGCGGTTGGTGGGATCCGCCGACCAGCGTGGCAAATGCTCGCGAAGGATCTCCAGCACTTCATCCGTTTCTTCGAGGAATACTTCGCGCAACTCCTCATCCACCGGCTCTTCGCCTGAAGGTGGCGGCAGCAGGCTATCCGGGGTGTCGAGCGCGGGCGGGTTGAGGGCCGAAACCGGGCTGGCCAGCACATCAGCCAGGGCCTGGGCGATGGCCGGGGCATCCCGCTCCTGCTGTTGCCGCAGGGACTGCGCTTCGCCGGGGCTCAGGACATCCGCAAGCACTGGCACCTGTCGTTCGCTGGGGAAAAACCCGAGTGAGGCCAGGCTACTTTGCGCCACGTCGAGCAGACCCTCACCGGGTGCTTCGGGGTCGTCGTTGAGGCGTTCAAGGTAATACTCGATGCTGGTGATCACGTCGGCCAGGCTGTCCAGCGCCTGCCAGCCGGGCTGATCCGGCTCTAGCAGCAGGTGTTCATGAATGTAGTGATTGCAGGTTTCGATCAGGCCCGCCGCCCGGGTCAACGGGATCATCGCCAGCGCACCCCGAACCTGGGTCAGCAGGTCCGGCAGCTCCTGCAGGTGCTGTCGGTCCCAATCGGCATCGATGTAGTCGACGATCATGTCCTTGGCTTGCTGCAGACAGATGCGCGCTTCCTTGATGACGATCTGGTGGATCTGCGTCAGGTCGGTGGTGGGCAGCCGACTGTCTTCCTGGCTTTCAGGCTCTACGGTGCCGACCATGCCAGCCAGCGTCGCTTCGACGTAAAGCAAGGCCCCGGCCACGTCCATGAGGATCGCATCATCGGGTACGCGCTGGCCTTGGGCCAGGCTCAGCACCACGGCCAGTTGATCGATGATGACCTTGCGGGGTTGGCCGAAACCCAGCACCGCCAGGGTGTCAGCGATTTGCCGCAGGGGTGCCAGCAGGCTGTCGAGGTCCGAAGTGTGTTGCCGGTCGCTGCGCACGAACAGGTCCAGGCGCTCCTTGACCCGCACCAGCTCTTCGCACAATGCCGCCAATACCGAGCGCATGGCATCACGATCAGGACCGGCCAGGCGGGCGCGTTCTTCGTCGACCATCGCGCTGTCAGGCAATGCATCGTCCAGTGCGTAGCGATCTTTCATGGTCAGCATCTGCCCGGTGGGATGTTCGGCCTTGGCAATGTAGAACAGCAAACTCTTCAGCAACTCGGGTGGCGGCGGCTGATTGATGCCCTGCATGCCCTGTTCGAGCAGACGCTTGAGCTCTTTGTCGGCCTCCTTGAACAGGCTGCGCAAGGCCGGACTGTTGGTAATGACGCCGGCGCGCATGCCTTCGACCAGCGCTGAAGCGACCTGCCACAGTGGGCTCAGGGGCGCTGAATCGCACAAGCCTTCCAGACGCGTAAAGACCTTGGCCAGGTACTCCAGGTGCGTGTCGTCATCCTGCTCGCGCAGCAACCCGACCAGGGCCATCTGCAACATTTGCCGCAACTTGCGCAGTACATTCGGCAGGTCCGCCGGCTCCAGCCGCGCCAGGGACGCTTGATCCAGGGCAGGCAGGTCTGGCAACTGCGGGCTGAACAGGCTGGTTTCCGACAACAGGCTTTCGCCGCGGGCGCTGCGCAGGTCGTTGATCAGCGGCAACACGACCAAAGGCAGATCGCGGCGGGCACCTTGCACGCGATCCAGATAGATCGGCAACTGCCCCAGCGCTTGCAGCATTAGGTGCAGCGCCTCGTCACGATGATGGACGCGATTGTGTTGCAAGGCGGTGACCAGTTGCTCCATTTCTTCGGCGAGCAAGGCCGCGCCGTAGAATTCGACCATCTGCAGACTGCCGTGAACCTGATGGATGCACGCCAGGCATTCGCTCAGGGCGTGCGTCGCCTGCGGGTCATCAAGCTGGGTTTCGATCGCGTGATGAGCCTGCTTCAGCGTTTCGGCAATTTCGCCTTTGACCCATTCGAGGGCCACATAGTCGTGCCGATCACCCATAACCACTCCAATCCCCACTTCTATCAAGATAGCCATGCCCGGGGGCGGTTCAAGCTTTGTCCGCGACCTGCGCCTGGGTGGCCGGCAAGGTGAAGCCAGACACCGAACGCCGCAACTGGCTGGCCATTTTTGCCAGGTTGCCGATGCTCTCGGCGGTGGCGGTAGAGCCGGACGAGGTCTGCGAAGTGATCTGCTGGATCACGTTCATCGTCAGGGAAATCTGACCGGCAGACGACGTTTGTTGTTGCGCCGCGTTGGAAATACTCTGGATCAGCGCCGCCAGGGTCTTGGACACCCCTTCGATTTCTTCCAGGGCCACACCGGCATCCTGCGCCAGACGCGCGCCGCGCACCACTTCGGTGGTGGTCTGCTCCATGGAAATGACCGCTTCGTTGGTGTCGGCCTGGATCGCCCGCACCAGGGTCTCTATCTGCCGCGTTGCGGCCGAAGAACGCTCCGCCAGGCGCTGCACCTCGTCGGCGACCACTGCGAAACCACGCCCGGCATCACCGGCCATGGACGCCTGGATCGCCGCGTTGAGGGCGAGGATGTTGGTCTGGTCGGCAATGTCATCGATCAAGCTGACGATATCGCCGATTTCCTGGGAGGACTCGCCAAGGCGCTTGATTCGCTTGGCGGTGTCCTGAATCTGTTCGCGGATATTGTCCATGCCATGGATGGTGTTGTGCACCACTTCGTTGCCCTTGTTGGCGATTTCCACCGAACGCTCGGCCACCGCCGAGGATTCCGCGGCGTTGGCCGACACCTGATCGATGGACTCAGCCATGTCGTTGATCGCGGTGGAGGCTTCGGAAATCTGTTGGGCCTGATGTTCCGAGGCCTGCGCCAGGTGCATTGCGGTAGCCTGGGTTTCCTGCACGGCGGCTGCAACCTGGCCCGCCGTCAGGTTGATCGTTGCCACCAGATCGCGCAGTTGGTCCACGGAATAGTTGATCGAGTCGGCGATGGTCCCGGTGAAGTCTTCGGTTACCGTGGCGGTCACGGTCAGGTCGCCGTCGGCCAAGTCTTCGATTTCGTCGAGCAGGCGCATGATCGCGTTCTGGTTGCGCTCGTTTTTTTCAGCGGTCTCGCGCAGCTGGCGATTGGTTTCGCGCACCATCACCAGGCCGATGAGGATGATCGACATCAGCGCCCCCAGGCCCAGGACATAACCGCCGATGGTGTCGGTGTCACGCCCTCCGGCGAGGTTTTCAAAGCCGCTGGCCAAATGGGAAGCTTCGTCGAGCAGGGTTTGCGAAAGGCTGAAAATATTGGTGGCCGACTCACGAACCTTGAACAGCTCCGGTGAGGTTTCGAGGATTTCGTCCACTGAGCCTGAGACGAATTCGAACAGCTCTGATATCTCGATCAGCCGCGCGCGCGCGTCACGGTCCTCGACCTGGCTGACCCGCAGAGATGCGTTGCCCTGGAGCATGCCGTTGAGCACCTGGCCGAACCGCGCCGCATCACGGCCGAACGCATCGGCGGCCTGCTGTGAGTTTTCGTCGCCGGACAACACGGTATTGACCGCCCCTAAAATACGCTCGGCCAACAGTGATTGACGCTGCGCCATCGCCACCTGAGCCGCCGGGGCGCCACGTTGCAGCAGGGTTTCCACCACCTTTTCGTATTCAACCTGCAACTGCGGCACGGTTTCGGCCAGGGTCGCGGCGACTTGATGCAGCGACAGCACCGTCTGTTCACTGGACAGGATCGCATCGGTGTTTTTCAGCAGGCGCTCCCAGTCCAGTTGCACGGCGCGCATTTCCGGGCGCACGCTGGGCGGTGCCGGTGGCAGGCCGGTGGCGGGGTCGCCTTTCTTCAGATAGCTCCAGCGCCGGGCGAAATCGTTGCGCGCATCGCTGAGCAACTTGAATGCCGCAGCCTTGCCGGCCGCGGCTTCGGTAGCATTCTTGGCGATGCGCTGGGACAACACGCGCAGCTCACCGGCGTGACCGATGTACTGTTTGTCGTAGGTGGCCTGGGTGTTGAGGTACGCGAAGTTGGCGAACAACAACATGATGAAGATGATCAGGGCGATGAACAGCGCGATGATCTGCGATCGACTGCGCGACGCCTCCATTGGCTTGCCTGTTTTTGCTTTTATCATCGGTCTTCGCCTGTTAACCCACTTCTGGGCCTGACAGAATCCCCTGTGGGAGCGGGCTTGCTCGCGAAAGCGCCAGTCCATTCAACATTGATATTGACTGATCTACCGCTTTCGCGAGCAAGCCCGCTCCCACATTTAGAACTGTGTCGTTCCATTTAAATGGCAACATTCATGAACCCCTGCGACCGCGCCAGCGTAAAGAGGCTCAACACCTGCCAGCTCTGCTCGCGCTGAAACCGGCCGGTGATGAACGGTGCGATCGGGCCGCCCGGTGCGTCTATTGGCTGCAGACTGTCGCGGGCAAAGTGCTGCAAGCCGAAGACTTCATCGACCAGCAACCCGGCAAACACCTCGTCATGTTCCACCACCAATACGCGCCGCTGCTTGCGCGTCGCCGAGATTTCCAGGCCAAAAAAACCGCACAAATCAATGATCGGCAACAAACGCCCGCGCAGATTGGCCACGCCCTTTACCCAGGACTTGACCCCCGGCACCAGCGTAAAACGCGGTTCGTGCAACACTTCACCGATTTCGCCCATGGGCGCGACGTACCACTGTTCGCCCAAGCGAAAACCGATGCCGCTCCAGCTGTCCTGGCGGGCGGGCTGGGACGGCAAGTCCGCCGCCAGCAAGCGACAACGCCGGTCGATCTGCAATAGCAGTTCGAAGGCGGTCAGTGATTCGCTCATGGCCCTGTGATCAACCGGCCAGCACGTTGTTCAAGGTCTTGATCAGGGTATCTTCGTCAACCGGCTTGGTCAGGTAGTCCTTGGCCCCTTGGCGCGTACCCCAGACCTTGTCGGTTTCCTGATCCTTGGTGGTGATGATAATCACCGGGATGTGCCCGGTTTCCGGGTCTTTGGTCAACTGGCGAGTCGCCTGGAAGCCATTGAGTCCGGGCATGACGATGTCCATCAGCACTGCGTCGGGTTTTTCCTGGCGGGCCAGCGCCACGCCGTCTGCGCCGTTTTCGGCTTTCAATACTTCATGACCGTGCTTCTCCAGCATGCCGGTCAATTTGTACATTTCGGTCGGCGAATCATCGACGATCAGGATACGTGCCATGGTCTTCCCCATTCTTGTCGGCGCAGGGCCCAATGGCCGAGCGTCACTGTAGGTGTCTTACTGCGGCAAAACAGCGGCAAAGCCCGGAACATGGGCCTGGATCGCGCTCAGCAGCTCTTCCTTGCTGAAAGGCTTGGTCAAAAACTGGTCGGAGCCGACAATGCGCCCCTTGGCCTTGTCGAACAGCCCGTCCTTGGACGACAGCATAATCACTGGCGTGCACTTGAATGCACTGTTGTTCTTGATTAACGCGCAGGTCTGATAGCCATCCAGGCGCGGCATCATGATGTCGACAAAGATGATGCCGGGGTGGTGATCGACGATCTTGGCCAACGCATCGAACCCGTCGATGGCCGTGATGACCTCACAACCCACATTCTTGAGCAGTGTTTCGGCGGTGCGGCGAATCGTCTTCGAATCGTCGATCACCATGACCTTCAAGGCGCTGGGTTGCTGTTCCATAGTTGCTCTACCGTCGCCTTTAGGAATCTATTTGTCCATCTGCGGGGCGTCGAGGACTCGAAACCCTTGATGTTCAAGGGCCGGCACGACATGGCAGCCTTTTTAGCACAGTCTCCAAATCCAATCTATCGGCCGGCCCCGGCAGTGGTTTTTCCTTGACCGGGAACACACTCAGCGCCACTCTGACGCCACTTTTATACGGTCCTTTGTAGGAGCGAGCATGCCCGCGATGGTCGTCAACGATGACGCGTACTGGCTGGATGAGCGCGGCGTTCTGAAGTCCATCGCGAGCATGCTCGCTCCTACAAGGTCGCCATAGCCCCCCAATTTCGAGGAATAACCCATGAGCGTTCGTGTCGGGATTGTCATGGATCCTATCGCCAGCATCTCCTATAAAAAGGATAGCTCGCTGGCCATGCTGCTGGCCGCACAGAAACGCGGCTGGGAACTGTTCTACATGGAGCAGCGCGACCTGTACCAGGCCGAAGGCCAGGCACGGGCGCGGATGCGCCCGCTGAAAGTGTTCGCCAACCCGGAAAAATGGTTCGAGCTGGAAGCCGAGCAGGACAACCTGCTGAGCGACCTGGACGTGATCCTGATGCGCAAGGATCCGCCTTTCGACATGGAATTCGTCTATACCACCTATTTGCTGGAACAGGCCGAGAATGCTGGCGTACTGGTGGTCAACAAGCCGCAAAGCCTGCGTGACTGCAACGAAAAACTGTTCGCCACGCTGTTTCCGCAGTGCACGCCTCCGACCATCGTCAGCCGTCGCCCTGACGTATTGCGTGAATTCGCCGACCATCATGGCGATGTGATTCTCAAGCCACTCGACGGCATGGGCGGGTCCTCGATCTTCCGTCACACCGCCGGCCACCCGAACCTGTCGGTGATCCTCGAAACCCTGACCCTGCACGGCCAGCAGCAAATCATGATCCAGGGCTACCTGCCGGCCATCGTCGATGGCGACAAACGCATCCTGATGATCGACGGCGAGCCGGTGGACTACTGCCTGGCGCGCATTCCTGCTGCCGGCGAAACCCGTGGCAACCTTGCAGCCGGTGGCCGCGGCGAAGCCCGTCCATTGACCGAGAAGGATCGCTGGATTGCGGCGCAAGTCGGTCCGACCCTGCGCGAAAAAGGCCTGCTGTTCGTCGGCCTCGATGTGATCGGCGAGCACCTGACCGAAATCAACGTCACCAGCCCGACCTGCATTCGCGAAATCGACAATGCCTTCGGCACCGATATTGGCGGCATGTTAATGGATGCCATCGATCAGAAGCTCAAGGCCCGTTGATAAGCCAAACCAACATTGCGTTATCATGCGCGGCCTGTGAAAACGCGATGTTGGTTTCCTTGTCATGACCCTCCCGTCCGATCTGCCCCCCGAACTCGCCCACCACGGCGTGCGCCCGGCCGATCGCCTCGGTTTTACCCTGTTCCTGGCGGCGCTGATCCACCTGGCATTACTGCTGGGTGTCGGTTTCACAATGGTCGAGCCCAAGCAGATCAGCAAAACCCTGGAAATCACCCTCGCCACCTTCAAAAGCGAAAAGAAACCGGAAAAGGCTGACTTCCTCGCCCAGGAAAACCAGCAAGGCAGCGGCACCCTGGACAAGAAGGCCATCCCCAAGACCACCGAGATCGCGCCTTTCCAGGACAACAAGGTACAAAAAGTCACGCCACCGCCCGCCGCCAAGCCAGAACAGAAGGATGCCCCGCCCAAGGCAGCCGTGACCACCGTCGCACCCAAGCCAAAGAAAGCCCCGACAAAAACGGAGGAGCCCAAGCCCGTCACCAAACCTGTGGTGGCGGCACCGACATTCGACAGCGAACAGCTGTCCAGCGACATCGCCAGCCTCGAAGCCGAACTGGCCCAAGAACAACAGTTGTACGCCAAGCGCCCGCGCATCCACCGCCTGAGCGCCGCCTCGACCATGCGCGACAAGGGCGCCTGGTATAAAGACGAGTGGCGTAAAAAAGTCGAGCGCATCGGCAACCTCAATTACCCTGACGAAGCCCGGCGCAAGCAGATCTACGGCAACTTGCGCCTGATGGTCTCGATCAACCGCGATGGCTCGCTGTATGAGGTGCTGGTACTGGAGTCGTCCGGACAACCGCTGCTGGACCAGGCGGCCCAGCGCATCGTGCGCCTGGCAGCGCCGTTCGCCCCCTTTACCGGGGACCTGTCGGACATCGATCGCCTGGAAATCATCCGCACGTGGAAATTTGCACGCGGCGACCGCCTCTCCAGTAACTGACCAGCACCCCTTGTAGGAGCGAGCATGTCGAATCGTCGCACCGTCGCGATGGTCGTCAACGATAACGCGGGAAACCTGATACCCCGAGGGGTTTTCAGGTTTTTCGCGAGCATGCTCGCTCCTACAGGGAATCGTGTCAGATTTGCATCCCCAGCTTGTCAGTTCGTCCCTCCAACGCCACACTAGCGTTCATGAAAAACGTCAGCCCCAGCTACCTCAAGCATCACTTCCTGATCGCCATGCCTCACATGGTCGACCCGAACTTTGCGCACACCTTGACCTACATCGTCGAGCACACGGCCAATGGTGCCATGGGGCTGGTGGTCAACCGTCCGCAGGACCTCAACCTGGCCGATATCCTCGAGCAATTGCGTCCGGACATCGAGCCGCCCGCGCTCTGCCAGCACGTGCCGATCTTCATCGGCGGTCCGGTACAGACCGATCGTGGTTTTGTCCTGCACCCCAAGGGCCAGAGTTTTCAAGCGACCGTTGATCTGGAAGGCGAGCTGTCCCTGTCCACCTCCCAGGACGTGCTGTTCGCCATTGCCGATGGCGTCGGCCCGGCGAAAAGCGTTATCACGCTGGGTTATGCCGGATGGGAAGCCGGGCAACTGGAGGCCGAACTGGCCCAGAACGCCTGGCTGACTTGCCCGTACGACGCCGACATCCTGTTCAACACCAGCAGCGAGCTGCGCCTGGAAGCGGCAGCCAAGCACCTGGGCGTCAATCTCAGCCTGCTCACCAGCCAGGCGGGGCACGCCTGATGGCCCTGCGGTTGATTCTGGGATTCGACTACGGCACCAAGCAGATCGGCGTTGCGGTTGGCCAGGTCATTACCGGCCAGGCCCGCGAGCTGTGCACCTTGAAGGCACAAAATGGTATTCCCGACTGGGATCAGGTAGAAGCGCTGATCAAGGAGTGGAAACCCGACGCCGTGGTGGTCGGCCTGCCGCTGAACATGGACGGCACACCCAGCGACATGTGCGCCCGCGCGGAAAAATTCGCCCGACGCCTGAACGGTCGCTTCAACCTGCCCTTCTATACCCACGATGAACGCCTGACCACCTTCGAAGCCAAGGGCGAACGCCTGGCCCGGGGCGGACAGAAAGGCAGCTACCGCGATAACCCGGTGGATGCCATCGCCGCCGCCCTGCTGCTGCAAGGCTGGCTCGACGAGAACAGCGCATTGTTCCAATCCTAATCCTGAAGAGCCGTCACCCGTCTCTTTTAGCTACAACCCGAGCCACCTCCCGCAACGATCCGGCTCGGGCCCAAGAAGGAGCAACCATGAGCCTGCCCAATCCCGCCGAACTGATCAGCCAGATGGCGACTGATCTCAAGGCACACCTGGAACACCGTGGCATCAGCGAACCGCGCTACATCGGCATTCGTACCGGTGGCGTGTGGGTTGCCCAGGCCCTGCTCAAGGAGCTGGGCAGCGCCGAACCGCTTGGCACACTGGACGTGTCCTTCTACCGCGACGACTTCAGCCAGAACGGCCTGCACCCGCAAGTGCGGCCGTCGGCCCTGCCGTTTGAGATCGAAGGCCAACACCTGGTGCTGATCGACGACGTGTTGATGAGCGGGCGGACCATCCGCGCCGCCCTGAACGAACTGTTTGACTACGGCCGCCCGGCCAGCGTGACCCTGGTATGCCTGCTGGACCTGGATGCCGGTGAACTGCCGATCCGCCCCAACGTACTGGGCGCGACCTTGTCCCTGGCAGCCCACGAGCGGGTGAAACTGTCGGGGCCGGAACTCAAGCTCGAACTGCAAGACCTCGCCCTTTAATTCGCCCTATTGAGAGTCCCCCTCGCGATGACGCCTCTAGATACCAAGCGCCCGCTGCAGCTCAATGATCAGGGCCAGCTGCGCCACTTCCTCTCGCTCGACGGTTTGCGCCGCGAGCTGCTGACGGAAATCCTCGACACCGCCGACTCGTTCCTCGAAGTTGGCGCCCGGGCAGTGAAGAAAGTCCCGTTGCTGCGCGGCAAGACCGTGTGCAACGTATTCTTCGAAAACTCCACCCGCACCCGCACCACCTTCGAACTGGCGGCCCAGCGGCTGTCGGCGGACGTGATCACCCTGAACGTGTCGACATCGTCGGCAAGCAAGGGCGAAACCCTGCTCGACACGCTGCGCAACCTGGAGGCCATGGCCGCCGACATGTTCGTCGTGCGCCACGGTGATTCCGGCGCTGCACACTTCATCGCCGAACATGTTTGCCCACAGGTGGCGATCATCAACGGCGGCGACGGCCGTCACGCTCACCCGACCCAGGGCATGCTCGACATGCTCACCATCCGCCGGCACAAGGGCGGCTTCGAAAACCTTTCGGTGGCCATCGTCGGCGACATCCTGCACTCGCGGGTTGCACGCTCGAACATGCTGGCCCTGAAAACCCTGGGTTGCCCGGACATCCGCGTGATTGCGCCGAAGACCCTGCTGCCGATCGGCATCGAGCAATACGGCGTGAAGGTCTACACCGACATGACCGAAGGCCTCAAAGACGTCGACGTGGTGATCATGCTGCGCCTGCAGCGTGAGCGTATGACCGGCGGCCTGCTGCCGAGCGAGGGCGAGTTCTACCGCCTGTTCGGCCTGACCACCGCGCGCCTGGCTGGCGCCAAACCCGATGCCATCGTCATGCACCCGGGGCCGATCAACCGAGGGGTGGAAATCGAATCGGCGGTAGCCGACGGTCCACACTCGGTGATCCTCAACCAAGTGACCTACGGCATCGCGATTCGCATGGCCGTCCTGTCCATGGCCATGAGCGGTCAGACTGCGCAACGCCAATTCGAGCAGGAGAACGTTCAGTGAAGCTCAGCATTCTCGGGGCCCGCGTCATCGATCCGGCCAGCGGCCTGGATCAAGTCACCGATATCCACATTGAAGCCTGCAAGATCGTCGCCATTGGCGCCGCCCCAGCCGGTTTTGTCGCTGTCGACACCCTCGATGCCAAAGGCCTGGTGGCCGCCCCTGGCCTGGTCGACCTCAATGTCGCCCTGCGTGAACCGGGCTACAGCCGCAAAGGTTCGATTACCAGCGAAACCCGCGCCGCCGCTGCCGGTGGCGTGACCAGCCTGTGCTGCCCGCCAAAGACCAAACCGGTGCTGGACACCTCGGCCGTGGCCGAGCTGATCCTCGACCGCGCCCGCGAAGCCGGTAACGCTAAAGTGTTCCCGATCGGCGCACTGAGCAAAGGCCTGGACGGCGAACAGCTTGCAGAGCTGGTTGCCTTGCGCGATGCCGGCTGCGTGGCCTTCGGCAACGGCCTGGAGAGCTTCCGCAACACCCGCACCTTGTGCCGGGCACTGGATTACGCGGCCACCTTCGATCTCACGGTGATCTTCAACTCCCAGGACCACGACCTGGCGGAAGGCGGCCTGGCTCATGAAGGACCGACCGCGAGCTTCCTCGGCCTGCCGGGCATTCCGGAAACCGCTGAAACCGTGGCCCTCGCCAGGGACTTGCTGCTGGTCGAACAGACGGGCGTGCGTGCGCATTTCAGCCAGCTGACCAGCGCACGTGGTGTAGCGCTGATCGCCCAAGCCCAGCAACGCGGCCTGAAGGTCACGGCGGATGTCGCCCTGTACCAGTTGATACTGACCGACGAAGCGCTGATCGATTTCAGCAGCCTCTATCACGTGCAGCCGCCGCTGCGCACCCGCGCCGACCGTGAGGGTTTGCGCGCAGCCGTGAAGTCCGGCGTGGTCTCGGCCATTTCCAGCCATCACCAACCCCACGAACGGGACGCCAAACTGGCACCGTTCGGGGCTACCGAGCCCGGCATCAGCAGTGTTGAACTGCTGCTGCCGCTGGCGATGACACTGGTGGAAGACGGCTTGCTCGACCTGCCGACGCTGCTGGCGCGACTCAGTGCCGGCCCTGCGGAGGCCTTGCGCCTGCCAGCGGGCAAGCTGGCGGTGGGCGGCGCAGCGGATATCGTGCTATTCGACCCTGCAGCCTCGACCGTGGCCGGGGAGACCTGGCTGTCCAAAGGCGAGAACTGCCCATTCATTGGCCACAGCCTCCCGGGTGTGGTGCGCTACACCCTGGTGGATGGCCGGATCAGCCACCAGGCTTAAAACCGCGTCGCCTGCATTCGCGAGCAGGCTCGCTCCCACAAGGACCGCATCAATCCTGTGGGAGCGAGCCTGCTCGCGAAGACTTACTGGAAGGCGCCTCTGTTCTGCGCGTTGCGAATGGACACCTGGTCATTCAGCGTCCAGAAGTCATACAACACCCCCAGAAAGAACAACCCACCCGTCACCAGGTACAGCAACCCGCTGATCCACTTCCCCTGATACATCCGGTGCACGCCGAACACCCCAAGAAACGTCAGCAGAATCCACGCCACGTTGTATTCAATCGGTCCAGCAGTAAATCGCAGGTCTGCTTCACGGTCCATGGCCGGAATCAGGAACAGGTCGATCAACCAGCCAATCCCCAGCAAACCGAAGGTGAAGAACCAGATCGTCCCGGTCACCGGCTTGCCGTAATAAAAGCGATGGGCACCGGTAAATCCAAAAATCCACAGCAGGTAACCAATCACCTTGCTGTGCGTGTCCTGATGCGGGACGGGGGGTTGATAGGTGTTCATGGATGACCTCGATTCACGCGATAGATAAATATTCTTTAAATCTTTGTGACTTTTTTACGAGCAGCCGACGTATGGCAAATGCTACCGTCACTCTCGCCAAACCCTTATAGCACCTGACTTCTGTCGGACAATCGCGTCAATTTACCGCTTATTTGGTTCCGTTAGACCCCGATGGAATCGACCAACGGCCTCAGAATGCCAAAAAAAGCTGTTATAAAGTTGCGCGCTAACACATACGAGCCCTGCCTAATGCGTCCATTTTTCAAGACATGGCTAACCATTTGCCTATTATTGCCACTGGCCGCCCACGCCACCAATCGTGAGCAACGTCTTCCGAACGTTAATGGTTACACCCCAAAATCCCATGCGGCTGCTCCTTCGAGCAAAAGCAAGAAATCGGTAAAGCTGGCTCCACAGCTGGCCAGCAAGAGCAGCCTGGTGCCGCCAATGGCGACCCGGGAAAGCAGCAACGTGCTGAGCCGCGCCGTTAACGTCCTGGGTACACCGTACCGTTGGGGCGGCAGCAGCCCGAGCAAAGGCTTCGACTGCAGCGGCCTGGTGAAATACGCGTTCAACGACGCCACGTTTGACCTGCCACGCACCTCCAATGCCATGGCCAGCGGCCACGGCGAGAAAGTCGATCGCAACGACTTGAAGCCCGGCGACCTGATTTTCTTCAACATCAAGAGTCGTCGAGTCAATCACGTTGCCATCTATTTGGGCAACGACCGCTTCATCCACGCGCCACGCCGTGGCAAGTCGGTGAGCATCGACACCCTGAAGAAACCGTACTGGGAAAAACACTACGTCGTGGCCAAGCGGGTTCTGCCGAAAGACCAGAAAGCGTTGCAGGTTGTTCAGCGCTAACCTGAAGCAAGATCAAAAGATCGCAGCCTGCGGCAGCTCCTACACAGGGACTCGCGTTTCCCTGTAGGAGCTGCCGCAGGCTGCGATCTTTTGCTTTAAACGCCATCAGAAATTATCCGGCGACCGCGCCTTCTCCCGCGCCTGCTCGCGACTGACCAAGCCCTTGGTCACCAGGTCCCTCAGGCCCATATCCAGCGTCTGCATCCCCAGCGACCCGCCCGCCTGAATCGACGAATACATCTGTGCCACCTTGTCTTCACGGATCAGGTTACGGATTGCCGATGTCCCGAGCATGATCTCGTGGGCTGCGACCCGCCCTCCCCCGATCTTCTTGACCAGGGTCTGGGACACCACCGCCAGCAATGACTCGGAAAGCATCGAACGCACCATCGACTTCTCGTCCCCGGGGAACACGTCGATGATCCGGTCGATGGTTTTCGCCGCCGAGGTCGTGTGCAGCGTGCCGAACACCAAATGGCCAGTCTCGGCGGCGGTCAATGCCAGGCGGATGGTTTCCAGGTCACGCATTTCCCCCACCAGGATCACGTCCGGGTCTTCGCGCAGGGCCGAACGCAAGGCGGTGGCGAAACTGCGGGTATCACGATGAACTTCACGCTGATTGATCAGGCATTTGCGCGATTCGTGAACGAACTCGATAGGGTCTTCGATAGTGAGGATGTGGTGATGGCGGTGGTTGTTCAGATAATCGATCATCGCTGCCAAGGTGGTGGACTTGCCGGACCCCGTCGGGCCTGTCACCAGGACCAGGCCACGCGGCGCGTCGGTCATCTTGCGGAACACCTCGCCCATGCCCAGCTCTTCCATACTCTGGACCCTGGACGGGATCGTGCGGAAAACCGCTCCAGCGCCTCGACTCTGATTGAAGGCATTGACCCGGAATCGCGCGACGCCGGGCACCTCAAAGGAAAAGTCGGTTTCCAGGTGCTTCTCAAAGGCCACCCGCTGGGTGTCGTTCATGATGTCGTAGATCAGTGCCTGCACCTCCTTGTGCTCCAGGGCCGGCAAGTTGATGCGCCGCACATCGCCATCGACACGGATCATTGGCGGCAGGCCTGCCGACAAATGCAGGTCGGATGCGCCTTGTTTGGCGCTGAACGCCAGCAACTCAGTGATATCCATAGCACCCCTCAATTCCAGTAGAATGCCGCCAACCTCAGACCGCTGGCGCCTCTTGAATGTCCACGATAGCAGACAACATTGAACGGGTTGGTTCACGTATTCGTGCCGCCGCCCTCGCCGCCCACCGCGATGAAAACAGCGTCCAGTTGCTGGCCGTCAGCAAGACCAAACCCGCCCAGGCGCTGCGTGAAGCCTATGCCGCGGGCCTGCGCGATTTTGGCGAGAACTACCTGCAGGAGGCATTGGGCAAGCAGGCGGAACTGACCGACCTGCCCTTGATCTGGCACTTCATCGGCCCCATTCAATCGAACAAGACTCGCGCAATCGCCGAGCACTTCGCCTGGGTGCATTCCGTGGATCGCCTGAAAATTGCGCAACGCCTGTCCGAACAACGCCCCGCCGATCTGCCGCCCTTGAACATCTGCATCCAGGTCAACGTCAGCGGTGAAGCCAGCAAGTCCGGCTGCACACCGGAGGACCTGCCGGCCTTGGCCAATGCCATCAGCGCCTTGCCGCGCCTGAAGTTGCGCGGGCTGATGGCAATTCCCGAACCGACCGAAGATCGTGCTGCCCAGGATGCCGCTTTTGCTGCCGTGCAAAGCTTGCAGGCCAGCCTGAACTTGCCACTCGACACACTTTCCATGGGGATGAGCCACGACCTTGAGTCAGCTATCGCCCAAGGTGCCACTTGGGTCCGTGTCGGTACGGCCCTGTTTGGCGCCAGAGATTACGGTCAACCTTGACCCCCTTCATAAGGACCTGACATGAGCAAGACACGTATTGCCTTTATCGGTGCCGGCAACATGGCCGCCAGCCTGATCGGCGGCCTGCGGGCCAAAGGCCTGGAAGCGGCGCAGATCCGCGCCAGCGATCCGGGAGAAGAAACCCGAGCCCGCGTGAGCGCCGAACACGGCATCGAAGTATTCGCCGACAATGCCCAGGCCATCGAGGGCGCCGATGTGGTCGTGCTGGCGGTCAAGCCCCAGGCGATGAAGGCTGTCTGTGAAGCCCTTCGCCCAAGCCTGAAACCCGGGCAACTGGTGGTATCGATTGCCGCCGGCATCACCTGCGCCAGCATGAACAACTGGCTCGGCGCCCAGCCGATCGTGCGCTGCATGCCCAACACGCCGGCGCTGCTGCGTCAGGGCGTGAGCGGCCTGTTCGCCACCAATCAGGTGACCGCCGAACAGCGCCAGCAAGCTCAAGAGCTGCTATCGGCGGTTGGTGTTGCCCTGTGGCTGGACGAGGAACAACAGCTGGATGCGGTCACCGCCGTTTCCGGCTCGGGCCCTGCGTACTTTTTCCTGCTGATCGAAGCCATGACCGCCGCCGGCGTGAAACTCGGCCTGCCGGCAGACATCGCCGCGCAACTGACCCTGCAAACCGCCTTGGGCGCCGCCCACATGGCGGTGTCCAGCGACGTAGACGCCGCCGAGCTGCGTCGCCGCGTCACTTCGCCTGCCGGCACGACCGAAGCCGCGATCAAATCGTTCCAGGCCAATGGCTTCGAAGCACTGGTCGAAAAAGCCCTGGGCGCCGCCGCGCATCGTTCGGCCGAGATGGCTGAGCAACTCGGTCGCTAATCAGCACTTAATAAGGAATCAACAATGCTCGGACTCAATGACGCTGCCATTTTTGTGATCCAGACCTTGGGCAGCCTGTATCTTTTGATCGTGTTGCTGCGTTTCATCCTGCAATTGGTGCGGGCGAACTTCTACAACCCGCTCTGCCAATTCGCCGTCAAGGCCACGCAACCCCTGCTAAAGCCGCTGCGCCGGGTTATCCCGAGCATGTTCGGGCTGGACATGTCCTCGCTGGTGCTGGCCCTGATCGTGCAAATGGTGCTGTTCGCGGTCATCCTGCTGCTCAGTGGTTACTCGGTCGATGTACTGTTCCTGGCCCCCTGGGCGCTGATCGGCATCTTCGCGCTGTTTTTGAAGATCCTGTTCTGGGCAATGATCATCAGCGTGATTCTGTCCTGGGTCGCTCCGGGAAGCCACAATCCAGGCGCAGAACTGGTCCAGCAGATCACTGAACCGGTGCTCGCGCCGTTCCGCCGGATCATTCCGAACCTGGGCGGCCTCGACATCTCGCCGATCTTCGCCTTCATCGCACTGCAGTTGCTGCAGAGCTGGCTGATTCCGCGCCTGGCTTACTACGCGCTGATGCCAAAAGAACTGTTTGGCCTGATCTGATCCTGCTGCACGACGGTGATCGTTCCCACGCTCTGCGTGGGAATGCCTCAACGGACGCTCCGCGTCCGGCTCTGGATGTGACGCGGAGCGTCACGGGCTGCATTCCCACGCAGAGCGTGGGAACGATCATCTCGGCTAGTCGCTTGCTGCTATGGGCAGCGGTCTTTAGACTTACGCCTCATTTCAACGAGAGCAGGGTCGATGCCAGCTGCCTTTCCCCCCGATTCTGTTGGTCTGGTGACGCCGCAAGTGGCGCACTTCAGCGAACCCCTGGCGTTGGCCTGCGGCCGTTCGCTCGCGGCCTATGACCTGGTCTACGAGACCTACGGCACCCTGAACGCCACGGCGAGCAACGCCGTGCTGATCTGCCACGCCTTGTCCGGCCACCACCATGCCGCCGGCTATCACAGCCCCGACGACCGTAAACCCGGTTGGTGGGACAGCTGCATCGGCCCCGGCAAGCCCATCGACACCAACAAGTTCTTCGTGGTCAGCCTGAACAACCTCGGCGGCTGCAATGGCTCCACCGGCCCGAGCAGCATCAACCCGGAGACAGGCAAGCCGTTCGGTGCCGATTTCCCGGTGCTAACCGTTGAAGATTGGGTGCACAGCCAGGCACGCCTGGCGGACCGGCTGGGCATCGCGCAATTCGCCGCTGTGATCGGCGGCAGCCTCGGCGGCATGCAGGCGATGCAATGGAGCATCACCTACCCTGATCGCATCCGCCACTGCCTGGCCATCGCCTCGGCACCCAAGCTGTCGGCGCAAAATATCGCCTTCAACGAAGTAGCACGCCAGGCAATCCTCACCGATCCGGAGTTCCACGGCGGTTCGTTCCAGGAACGAGGCGTGATCCCCAAGCGCGGGCTGATGCTGGCGCGCATGGTTGGGCACATCACCTACCTGTCCGACGACTCCATGGGCGAGAAATTCGGGCGCGGCCTGAAAAGCGAGAAGCTCAACTACGATTTCCACAGCGTCGAGTTCCAGGTGGAAAGCTACCTGCGCTATCAGGGTGAGGAGTTTTCCGGGCGTTTCGACGCCAACACCTACCTGTTGATGACCAAGGCCCTGGACTACTTCGATCCGGCGGCCAACTTCGACGATGACCTGGCGAAAACCTTCGCCAACGCCACCGCCAAGTTTTGCGTGATGTCGTTCACCACCGACTGGCGTTTTTCCCCTGCCCGCTCGCGGGAACTGGTGGACGCACTGATGGCCGCACGCAAGGATGTCTGCTACCTGGAAATCGACGCGCCGCAAGGTCACGACGCCTTCCTGATTCCGATTCCGCGCTACTTGCAGGCGTTCGGCAATTACATGAACCGCATTACGTTGTGAGATAGCCATGAGAGCTGATCTGGAAATCATCCAGGAATGGATCCCCGCGGGCAGCCGCGTGCTCGACCTCGGTTGCGGCAACGGCGAACTGCTGACCTGGCTGCGCGACAACAAACAGGTCACCGGCTATGGCCTGGAAAACGACGCGGATAACATTGCCGAGTGCGTGGCCAAGGGCATCAACGTTATCGAGCAGGACCTGGACAAGGGCCTGGGCAACTTCGCCAGCAACAGCTTCGACATCGTGGTCATGACCCAGGCGCTGCAAGCGGTGCACTACCCGGACAAGATCCTCGACGAAATGCTGCGCGTCGGTCGCCAGTGCATCATCACGTTCCCGAATTTTGGTCACTGGCGCTGCCGCTGGTACTTGGCGAGCAAGGGCCGGATGCCGGTTTCCGAGTTCCTGCCCTACACCTGGTACAACACGCCGAACATCCACTTCTGCACCTTCGCCGACTTTGAAGCCTTGTGTCTCGAACGTGAAGCCAAGGTCATTGATCGGCTGGCAGTGGATCAACAGCATCGGCACGGGTGGGCCAGTAAGCTTTGGCCTAATCTGTTAGGTGAGATCGGTATATACCGCGTCAGCAGCCCGGGGCTTGCAGACCACAAGGTTGCAGTCTGAATCACCACATTTCGAGGAGAACGATCATGGGTCGTCTAGCGCTGCTTCTTCTTACTGCTTGCCTGAGCTTCACGGCCATGGCCGCCGATGCGATCAAAGGTGATCGTCAGGAAAAATTCGGCGACGTGACAGTGCACTACAACACCTTCAACTCCACGTTCCTGACGCCGGACATCGCCAAGGCCGCGGAGCTAACCCGTAGCAAGAATCAGGGCGTGATCAACATTTCCGTGCTCAAGGACGGCAAGCCGCAGATGGCCCAAGTCAGCGGCACGGTCAAGGATCTGACCAGCCAAAGCGTGCCACTGAATTTCAGGCAGATTACCGAGCAAGGCGCGATCTACTACATCGCCCAATACCCGGTCCCGCAGCAGGAAACCCGCACCTTTGAGATCAAGGTGCAGACCGGTGACAAAATCAACACCATCAATTTCAACCAAGAGCTCTTCCCCGGCGAATGATCAACTTCACGCAACTCGTACTGGCCAGCCATAACGCCGGCAAACTCAAGGAACTCCAGGCCATGCTCGGCGAATCGGTGCAGCTGCGCTCGATCGGCGAGTTCAGCAGCGTGGAGCCTGAAGAAACCGGTCTGTCGTTCGTTGAGAACGCCATCCTCAAGGCCCGCAATGCCGCGCGCATTTCCGGCCTGCCGGCCCTGGCGGACGATTCCGGGCTGGCGGTGGATTTCCTTGGCGGTGCGCCAGGCATCTACTCGGCGCGTTATGCCGATGGCAAGGGCGATGCGGCGAACAACGCCAAGCTGCTCGATGTGTTGAAAGACGTGCCTGAAGCTGAACGTGGCGCGCAATTCGTCTGCGTGCTGGCGCTGGTACGGCATGCCGACGATCCGCTGCCGATTCTCTGCGAAGGCCTGTGGCACGGACGCATCCTGACCCAGGCCAGCGGCGAGCACGGTTTCGGCTACGACCCTTTGTTCTGGGTGCCGGAGCGTGATTGCTCCAGCGCCGAGCTCAATCCGGGCGACAAGAACCAGATCAGCCACCGCGCCCGTGCAATGGATCTGCTGCGCCAGCGACTGGGCTTGAAATGACCCGTGAATCCTCCGCGTCGTCGCTAATCTTCGGCGGCGCCGCGCAATCGCCTCGGGCCGTCCTGCCTGTGCTGCCGCCCCTGGCGCTGTACATCCACATCCCGTGGTGCGTACGTAAGTGCCCTTATTGCGACTTCAACTCCCACACCGCCAGCCCCGTGCTCCCGGAAGAAGAGTATGTCGACGCATTACTGGCTGACCTCGATCAGGACCTGCACGCTGTCTACGGCCGTGAGCTGAGCTCGATCTTTTTCGGTGGCGGCACGCCCAGCCTGTTCAGTGCCCAGGCCTTAGGTCGCCTGCTCAAAGGCGTGGAACAACGCATTGCCTTTGCCAGCGACATCGAGATCACTCTGGAAGCCAATCCAGGGACCTTCGAACAAGAGAAGTTCATCGCCTACCGAGCGCTGGGCATCAATCGGCTGTCGATTGGCATCCAGAGTTTCCAGCAAGAAAAACTCAATGCCTTGGGTCGTATCCACAACGGTGATGAGGCCGTACGCGCCGCCGGCATGGCTCGTCAAGCGGGGTTCGATAACTTCAACCTTGACTTGATGCATGGCTTGCCCGATCAATCGCTGGAAGACGCCCTGAGCGACTTGCGCCAAGCCATCGCCCTGAAGCCGACCCACCTCTCCTGGTATCAGCTGACCCTGGAGCCGAACACCGTATTCTGGAACCAGCCCCCGACGCTGCCGGAAGACGACACCCTATGGGATATCCAGGAAGCCGGGCAGGCGCTGTTGGCTGAACACGGTTACGCGCAGTATGAAGTCTCGGCTTATGCCCAGCCGGGTCGCCCGGCTCGGCATAACCTCAATTACTGGAGCTTTGGCGACTTCATCGGCATCGGTGCCGGTGCCCACGGCAAGCTCAGCCATCCGGACGGACGCATTATCCGCACCTGGAAGACCCGCCTGCCGAAGGACTACCTGAACCCGAAAAAGCGCTTCCAGGCTGGCGAAAAAGCGTTGAGCAATGAAGAAATGCCGTTTGAGTTCCTGATGAACGCCCTGCGCCTGACCGCAGGTGTCGAGGCGCGGCTTTATCCGGAACGCACTGGAATGACCCTGGAAAGCCTCACCGAAAGCCGTCGCGAAGCCGAACAAAGCGGCCTGTTGCAGGTCGAACCGTCACGTCTGGCGGCTACCGAGCGCGGACAACTCTTCCTCAACGACTTGCTGCAGAAATTTCTGACATAAGGAAATCGAATGGATTTGGTACTCGACCTGCTCGCCACCGCGTCTCGCTGGAGCCGCAGCAATCTCTCGGAAATCGCCCTCGCCCTGGTAGGTTGCCTGCTGGTGCTGTTCGGTGCGGATTTCAAAGGCTGGGTCGAGCAACGCCTGGGCAGCATCGCCGGCGCCTTGCGCGTACCACTGATGTCGTTGCTATGCATGGTGGGTAGCGGTGCGGCGCTGATCTACGCCACGCCGTGGATCGTCAAGGGCTTGAGCCAATTCAACAATTACAGCCTGGCGCCGGTGTTGCTGGTGGTGCTGGTGCTTATCGGCGTAGTCGCCGACCGCCGCTGACTCCCTGGTCATTGATCGTTCCCACGCTCTGCGTGGGAATGCCTCAACGGACGCTCCGCGTTCGGCTTTAGAGGGGACGCAGAGCGTCCCGGGCTGCATTCCCACGCAGAGCGTGGGAACGATCAGTACAGACTCAGTCGATCAGGACTGCTTTTCGAACTTCAGATCCCACACGCCATGCCCAAGACGTTCGCCACGGCGTTCGAACTTGGTGATTGGGCGCTCGGCCGGGCGTGGCACGCACTTGCCGTCTTCGGCGAGGTTGCGGTAACCCGGTGCGACGTTCATCACTTCCAGCATGTACTCGGCGTACGGTTCCCAGTCGGTGGCCATGTGCAGGATACCGCCGACCTTCAACTTGCTACGCACCAGTTCGGCGAAGGACGCCTGGACGATACGACGCTTGTGGTGACGGCTCTTGTGCCATGGGTCCGGGAAAAACAGCATCAGGCGATCAAGGCTGTTATCGGCCACGCAGCGGTTGAGCACTTCGATGGCATCGCAATCGTAGACCCGCAGGTTGGTCAAACCCTGGGTCAATACGCCATTGAGTAGCGCGCCAACACCTGGACGGTGAACCTCGACGCCGATGAAATCCTGCTCCGGCGAAGCCGCGGCCATTTCCAGCAGCGAATGTCCCATGCCGAAGCCGATCTCCAGCGAACGCGGTGCCGAGCGACCGAACACCTGGTCGAAGTCCACCGGCGCGTCGGCCAGGGGCAGCACGAACAGCGGCGCACCCTGCTCCAGGCCACGTTGCTGGCCTTCGGTCATGCGCCCGGCGCGCATCACGAAACTCTTGATGCGGCGGTGTTGGCGCTCGTCGCCTTCTTCCGTCTGGATTGGCGTGTCGTTCGATTCAGTCATCAAAGGCTCTTACTTGATCAGACCATCCAGCGGCGAAGAGGCGCTGGCATAGAGTTTTTTCGGCATGCGGCCGGCGAGGTAGGCCAGGCGGCCTGCGACGATCGCGTGTTTCATGGCTTCCGCCATCATGATCGGCTGCTGGGCGTGAGCGATGGCCGAGTTCATCAGCACCGCATCGCAGCCCAGTTCCATGGCGATAGTGGCGTCGGAAGCGGTACCGACACCGGCATCCACCAGCACCGGGATTTTTGCTTCTTCGAGGATGATCTGCAGGTTGTACGGGTTGCAGATCCCCAGGCCAGAACCGATCAGGCCGGCAAGCGGCATCACCGCGATGCAGCCGATTTCCGCCAGTTGACGGGCGATGATCGGGTCGTCGCTGGTGTAGACCATCACGTCGAAGCCTTCCTTGACCAGCGTTTCGGCGGCCTTGAGGGTTTCGATCACGTTGGGGAACAGGGTTTTCTGGTCGGCCAGCACTTCCAGCTTGACCAGATTGTGGCCGTCGAGCAGCTCACGGGCCAGACGGCAGGTGCGCACGGCTTCGATGGCGTCGTAGCAACCGGCGGTGTTTGGCAGGAAGGTATAGCGATCCGGCGACAGCACTTCGAGCAGGTTCGGCTCGCCTTCAATCTGGCCCAGGTTGGTGCGGCGCACGGCGAAGGTGACGATCTCGGCACCCGAGGCCTCGATGGCCTGACGGGTTTCTTCCATGTCACGGTACTTGCCGGTACCCACCAGCAAACGCGACTGGTAAGTACGACCGGCCAGAACAAAAGGCTTGTCGCTGCGAACGATGCTCATGGGGAATCCTCTTTAAGGGTGAGGGTCTTGCAGAATTCTGTGCCCTTGCAGGCCGGGCGACTAGCCGCCGCCGATGGCGTGCACGACTTCGACATTGTCACCGTCGTTGAGCGTGGTATCGGCATGCTGGCTGCGCGGGACGATATCCAGATTGAGTTCGACCGCCACCCGGCGTCCGGTCAGGTCCAGACGGGTCAGCAGGGCCGCAACGGTTTCACCGTCGGGCAGTTCAAAGGATTCGCCGTTCAACTGAATGCGCATGTCGAATGCCGCCATCATTTTTTGGGGCTGGCATTCTAGCCCGATCATGACCTAAAGGTCAGCAACAAGCGTCAAGCGGTCAACGGCAAGCGCCAGGCGGCAAGGCCCAGGCAAAGCCAGCCGATCAGGAACGCCAGGCCACCGAACGGGGTGATGATGCCCAGCTTGCTGACTCCCGTCAGCGTCAGCACGTACAGGCTGCCGGAGAACAGCACAATGCCGATGGCAAAGGATGCGCCGGCCCAGGTAACGAGGCGACCCGGGATCTGCGTAGCCAGCAACGCCACGCCCAGCAATGCCAGGGTGTGCACCAGTTGATAGGTGACGCCGGTATGGAAAATTGCCAGGTATTCGGCGCTCAGGCGGTTTTTCAGGCCGTGGGCGGCAAACGCCCCGAGACCGACACCGGTGAAGCCGAAAAAAGCGGCCAGCATCAAAAAGCCACGCAGCATGAAGAACTCCAGTCAGTCTCGATCCACAGGGTCTGTATAATGGCCCGCTCAACGGGTTCGGCCAAGCCATCTCTATGCTGCGTATCTATTTCCGTCGTTTCGCCAAGGCCGTGCTCTGGTTCATGGGTGCCAGTGTAGTGTTGGTGCTGATTTTCCGCGTGGTGCCGCCGCCCGGGACAATGCTGATGGTCGAGCGCAAGATCGAATCCTGGTTCGATGGCGAGCCCATCGACCTGCAACGTACCTGGAAACCTTGGGATGAAATCTCCGACGACCTTAAAGTCGCGGTGATTGCCGGTGAGGACCAGAAATTTCCCGAGCATTGGGGCTTTGACTTCGGCGCGATCCAGAAAGCACTGGCCCACAACGAGCTCGGCGGCACCATCCGGGGTGCCAGCACCCTGAGCCAGCAGGTGTCGAAAAACCTGTTCCTGTGGTCCGGCCGCAGTTGGCTGCGCAAAGGCCTGGAAGCCTGGTTTACCGGGTTGATCGAAGTGTTCTGGCCCAAGCAGCGGATTCTTGAGGTGTACCTCAACAGCGTCGAGTGGGATGACGGGGTGTTTGGGGCAGAGGCGGCGGCCAGGCACCACTTTGGCATCAGCGCAAAAGGTCTCAGTCGCCAGCAATCGAGCTTGCTGGCGGCCGTATTACCGAATCCGCGAGTATGGAGTGCCAGCCATCCAACCGCTTACGTGGCACGGCGTGCGGGCTGGATTCGGCGGCAGATGAGTCAGTTGGGTGGAGACAGCTACCTGGTGGGGCTCAATGATTCGCGTCGGGCACCTTGGGAACAATAGACGATCACGATTTTTTCGGACACTGATGCCCCCCACTGTGGGAGCGAGCCTGCTCGCGAAAGCGATTGATCATTCAAATTTGTGCTGGCTGACTTGACGCTTTCGCGAGCAGGCTCGCTCCCACATTGGTTTGGCAGTGCGGTAGATTCATTGGCAGCACCAACAAAAACGCCCCGATCAATGACCGGGGCGTTTTTTATTGCCTTTCGCGCGGGTTACGCGGCGATGGACAGTTTGAGCTTGTTCATCGCGCTCTTCTCGAGCTGGCGAATACGCTCGGCCGACACGTTGTACTTCTGTGCCAGGTCGTGCAGCGTGGACTTTTCTTCTGCCAGCCAGCGCTGGTAGAGGATGTCGCGGCTGCGGTCGTCCAGCACTTCGAGCGCTTCGTGCAGGTTGTGGTTGGAATTGTCGCTCCAGTCGGCATCTTCCAGCTGACGGGCCGGGTCGTACCGGTGGTCTTCCAGATAGTTGGCCGGTGACTGGAAGGCACTGTCGTCATCGGCTTCGGCCGCCGGGTCGAAGGCCATGTCGTGACCGGTCAGGCGACTTTCCATCTCGCGCACTTCCCGCGGCTCCACCCCGAGGCTTTCCGCCACACGGTGGACTTCCTCGTTGTTCAGCCACGCCAGGCGTTTTTTCTGGCTGCGCAGGTTGAAGAACAGCTTGCGCTGGGCCTTGGTGGTCGCGACTTTCACGATCCGCCAGTTACGCAGGATGAATTCGTGGATCTCCGCCTTGATCCAGTGCACGGCAAAGGACACCAGGCGCACACCCATTTCCGGGTTGAAGCGCTTCACGGCCTTCATCAGGCCGACGTTACCTTCCTGAATCAGGTCAGCCTGGGCCAGGCCGTAGCCGGAATAGCTACGGGCGATATGTACGACAAAACGCAGGTGGGCGAGCACCATCTGCCGAGCCGCCTCAAGATCCTGCTCATAATAGAGACTCTCGGCCAGTTCACGCTCCTGCTCCGGCGTCAGCAATGGAATGCTGTTGACGGTGTGCACATAGGCCTCCAGGTTCGCACCCGGGACCAGAGCATATGCAGGCTGCAAAGAATTGGTCATACGAAAAAACCTCCCACTTACATACTCGTGCCATTGGCACTGCGAAAATTGACCGGAAACCGAAAGACAAGTTCCCTTAAAAACTGCAAGGTCAATACGCGCAAAAAAGATTCTACTTCGGCGCCAGCTCCCTGAGATGACGTGCGACTGCAATCCATGCACCGATATAACCCAACAGCACCGCGCCAAGCAAGAGAGACAGACCGTCGGCAACCGGTACGCCGGCCAGTGCGAAATCACTGCCGTACAACCCGGCCAAGCCGACCACCGCATCGTTCAGCCAGTTCAGGCCGAACGCCAATACGCCCCAGGAAAGAATCCCCGCACCGAAACCATACAGCGCTCCCATGTATAGAAAGGGTCTGCGCACATAGCTGTCAGTGCCGCCTACGAGTTTAATCACTTCTATCTCTGTGCGGCGGTTTTCAATATGAAGACGAATGGTATTGCCTATCACCAAAAGTAATGCAGAAACCAGAAGCACGGTCAGACCGAAGACAAATCGGTCGCCCAGCTTGAGGATGGCTGCTAGACGCTCGACCCAGACTAGATCAAGCTGCGCCTGTTGTACCTTCGGCAGTTCGGAAAGTTTTTGTCTTAATGCTTCAAGAGCTGGCTTGTCGACCTCGGTCGGCGTTACCAATACCACGCCAGGCAGCGGGTTTTCTGGCAGTTCCTTGAGCGCCTCGCCCAGTCCCGACTGCTGCTGGAACTCTTCCAGCGCCTGGTCCCGACCAACGTATTCGGCATCGGCCACCCCAGGGATACCCTTGATCTGTTCGCGCAGCGCCTCGCCATCCGTCGCGCTGGCCTCGAGTTGCAGGTACAGGGAGATCTGCGCCGCGCGTTGCCAGGAACCACCAAGGCGCTCAACGTTACTTAGCAAAAGTGACAGGCCCATGGGCAAACTCAAGGCAACCGCCATCACCATGCAGGTGAAAAAGCTGCCGATGGGCTGCTTGCCCAGGCGACGCAAGCTGTCGAGCAGGCTGGCGCGATGACTTTCGATCCAGGCGCGCAACAGCGTGGCGAAATCCGGGCCATCATCGTCGTCGTGTTTTTTCTTCTGCGGTTGCGGGTCGGCGGCCTTGGGGGCCACGCGCTCGGAAACCTTTGGACTGCGAGTAGCGCTCATTCGCCGGCCTCCCCATCGCCGATCAATCGGCCGCGTTGCAGCGTCAGCATGCGATGGCGCATGCGCGCAATCAGGGCCAGGTCGTGGCTGGCGATCAGCACGCTGGTGCCCAGGCGGTTGATGTCTTCGAACACACCCATGATTTCCGCCGCCAGACGCGGGTCGAGGTTGCCGGTCGGTTCGTCCGCCAGCAGCAGGGCCGGGCGATGGACGATCGCACGGGCGATGCCGACGCGCTGTTGCTGACCGGTGGACAAGTCGCCGGGATACAGGTCGGTCTTGTCCGACAGCGCCACGCGTTCCAGGGCCGAGTCCACGCGCTTGGCGATTTCGGCCTTGGACAAACCGAGGATCTGCAACGGCAGCGCGACGTTATTGAACACCGTGCGATCGAATAGCAGTTGGTGGTTCTGGAACACCACGCCGATCTGCCGACGCAGGAATGGAATCTGTGCGTTGCTGATGGTGCTCAGGTCTTGCCCAGCCAGCAGCAGCTTGCCGCTGGTCGGACGCTCCATGGCCAGCAACAGTCGCAGCAAGGTGCTCTTGCCGGCACCGGAATGGCCCGTTACAAACAAAAATTCGCCCCGACGGACTCGAAAGCTCAGCTCATGCAAGCCGACGTGACCGTTCGGGTAGCGTTTACCGACCTGTTCGAAACGAATCATGAACGCTCCCGTTCGGCAAACAGTGCCTGGACAAAGGGTTCAGCTTCAAAAGTGCGCAAATCGTCGATGCCCTCACCGACGCCGATGTAGCGGATCGGCAGGCCAAACTGCTTGGCCAGGGCGAAAATCACCCCGCCCTTGGCGGTCCCGTCGAGCTTGGTCAGCGCCAGGCCGGTCAGTTCGACGGTCTGGTTGAATTGCTTGGCCTGGTTGATGGCGTTCTGCCCCGTGCCGGCATCGAGCACCAGCAACACCTCGTGCGGCGCGTCGGCATCGAGCTTGCCGATCACCCGGCGAACCTTTTTCAGCTCTTCCATCAGGTTGTCTTTGGTGTGCAGGCGACCGGCGGTGTCGGCGATCAGCACATCGATGCCACGGGCCTTGGCGGCCTGGACGGCGTCGAAGATCACCGAAGCCGAATCGGCCCCGGTGTGCTGGGCGATGACTGGAATCTTGTTGCGCTCGCCCCAGACCTGCAATTGCTCGACCGCGGCAGCGCGGAAGGTGTCGCCGGCGGCCAGCATGACTTTCTTGCCTTCCAGCTGCAGTTTCTTCGCCAGCTTGCCGATCGTGGTGGTCTTACCGGCGCCGTTGACGCCCACCACCAGGATCACGAAAGGCTTGTTCTGCGAGGTGATTTTCAGCGGTTGCTCGACGGGCTTGAGCATGGCCGCCAGCTCGGCTTGCAGGGATTTGTACAGCGCATCGGCATCGGCCAGTTCCTTGCGCGCGACCTTCTGGGTCAGGCGCTGGATGATCACTGACGTAGCCTCGACACCAACGTCGGCGGTCAGCAGGCGGGTTTCGAGGTCATCGAGCAGTTCGTCATCGATGGCTTTCCTGCCCAGGAACAGGCTGGCCATGCCTTCGCCGATGCTGGCACTGGTCTTGGACAGGCCTTGCTTGAGGCGGGCGAAGAAACCGGCTTTGGTTTCTTCGGTGCGTACCGGCTCGACTGGAACTTCGATAGGGGCAGCGACAACAGGAGCAATAACAGGTGCAGGTGCAGGTGCAGGTGCAGGTGCAGGTGCAGGTGCAGGTGCAGGTGCAGGTGCAGGTGCAGGCTCTGGCGCCTGGACAATCGGTGCAACCGGCGGGACAAATGCAGCGACCGCGGGTGGCGGTGCAGCCTCGACGACGGGCGCAACGACCGGCTCGACCACGGGTGCCTGAACCGGCTCAGGCGCAGAAACCGCCTGCGCCGGAATCGGTGGTGTCACGTGCGGCGCCAAGTCATCTTCGACCAGCGCCACCGGCTCTTCCGCCACTGGCAAGGTCAACCAGGGCTCGGTGACCGGGGTCAGCGGCAATTCGGCGACGACTTCAGTCGCTGTTTCGACAAGCGGTTGCAGCACCGGCTCGGCGATCGGCGACACAACCGGCGCAGGTTCGGCGTTTATTACCGGCGCGGGCGTTGGCTCAGGTAGTGGTTGTGGCTGTTCGACGACGGGTTCCTGCGGCTTTTTGCGCAGCCATCCGAACAGGCTTTTCTTTTCACCAGCCGCAGCTGGGGTCTTCTTGTCGTCGTTGGAACCAAACATGGAGGACGGCTATCTCACGGTAGCGACGCGCCAACGGGCGCCCCGGCAAATGAATATTCGATGCAGAACAGACTGCGATTGACCCAGCTTGTTCATGCGCAACATTTTGTCGAGGTGCAAAAGGCACCCTGCAAAAACGATTTCACTAAGGACTGATGGCGGAAAATCGGCGAAAAAGCAGAGTTTAGTTGATAAACCACAGCTTACTGCCGCAAACCCAAACAACCTGATCAAACGTAAAGGCCTGATAGGCGTGGCCGCCAGTAAAACGGATCAGTATCCTAGCACCCTCTCGCCCGCTGAAGCTAAGAACAAGCGGGCAGCCCCAAAGGTTTAAAAACGAATGAATGCCCTAGCCCGCCGCGCTGCAGGCCTGCTGCTCAGCACACTTTGCCTGCCCCTTTCGGCCCTTGCGGCCGACCCGCAACCGACCCACGAATTCACCCTCGACAACGGCTTGAAGGTCGTCGTGCGCGAAGACCATCGCGCCCCGGTGGTGGTTTCCCAAGTCTGGTACAAGGTTGGCTCCAGCTACGAGACGCCCGGCCAGACCGGCCTGTCCCATGCCCTGGAACACATGATGTTCAAGGGCAGCGAAAAAGTCGGCCCTGGCGAAGCGTCGCTGATCCTGCGCGACCTCGGCGCCGAAGAAAACGCCTTCACCAGCGACGATTTCACGGCCTATTACCAGGTCCTGGCCCGCGACCGCCTGGGCGTAGCCTTCGAACTGGAGGCCGATCGCATGGCCAGCCTGCGCCTGCCGCCCGACGAGTTCGCTCGCGAGATCGAAGTCATCAAGGAAGAGCGGCGCCTGCGCACAGACGACAAACCCATGTCCAAGGCTTACGAGCGCTTCAAGGCCATGGCATACCCGGCCAGCGGCTATCACACGCCGACCATTGGCTGGATGGCAGACCTGGACCGCATGAAAGTCGAAGAGCTGCGTCATTGGTACCAATCCTGGTACGTGCCCAACAACGCCACGCTGGTGGTGGTCGGCGACGTGACGCCGGACGAGGTCAAGACCCTGGCCCAGCGCTACTTCGGTCCGATCGCCCGGCGTGAGGTGCCGTCGGCGAAGATTCCGCTGGAACTGGCCGAGCCCGGTGAACGCAAGATCACCCTGCATGTGAAGACCCAATTGCCCAGCCTGATGCTGGCCTTCAACGTGCCAAGCATCGCCACCACTGACGACAAGCGCCTGGTCAACGCCCTGCGGCTGATCTCGGCCCTGCTCGACGGCGGCTACAGCGGACGCATTCCGACTCAATTGGAGCGTGGCGAAGAATTGGTGTCCGGCGGCTCGTCGAGTTACGACGCCTACACCCGCGGCGACAGCCTGTTTACCCTGTCGGCAACGCCCAATAGCCAGAAGAACAAGACCATCGCCCAGGCCGAAGCCGGCTTGTGGAAGCTGCTTGAACAACTGAAAACCACCGCGCCGACCGCCGAAGAACTGGAACGCGTAAGGGCGCAGGTCATCGCCGGGTTGGTCTACGAGCGCGACTCGATCACCAGCCAGGCCACCGCCATCGGCCAGCTGGAAACCGTCGGCCTGTCGTGGAAACTGATGGACACCGAACTCGCCGAACTGGAAAGCGTGACACCGCAAGATATCCAGGACGCCGCCAAGCTGTATTTCACCCGCGAACGTCTCAGCGTCGCCCATGTTCTGCCGGAGGAGACGACTCATGAGTGAGCCTAAAAAACCGCGCTTGGCCCTGCTTGGCTTGATCGCTGTCGCCCTGATCGGGTCGGCCGCGTTCTATTTTTCCAAGACCGACCCGTCCAATGCCAGCGAAGCGCTGGACAAGGCCAAGGCCAGCCAGAAGCTGCAGTCGTTGACCGAACTCAACGGCAAGGCCCCGAGCCACCGTAAGCTCGATGTGCAGACCTGGAACACTGCAGAAGGCGCCAAGGTGTTATTCGTCGAAGCCCGTGAGCTGCCGATGTTCGACATGCGCCTGATCTTTGCCGCCGGCAGCAGCCAGGACGGTGACGCTCCGGGCCTGGCGCTACTGACCAACGCCATGCTTAATGAAGGCGTGGCTGGCAAGGATGTCAGCGCCATTGCCCAGGGCTTCGAAGGCCTGGGGGCCGATTTCGGCAACGGTGCCTACAAAGACATGGCGGTTGCCTCGCTGCGTAGTCTCAGCGCCGCGGACAAACGTGAACCGGCCTTGAAGCTGTTCGCCGAAGTGGTCGGCAAACCGACCTTCCCCGCCGACTCGTTTACCCGCATCAAGAACCAGATGCTCGCCGGTTTCGAATACCAGAAACAGAACCCCGGCAAACTCGCCAGCCTCGAGTTGATGAACCGTTTGTACGGTAATCACCCTTACGCGCACGCCAGCGATGGCACGGCGCATACCGTTCCGGCCGTCACCCTTGCGCAACTGCGCGCGTTCCACCAGAAAGCCTATGCCGCAGGCAACGTGGTGATCGCGCTGGTCGGCGACCTGTCCCGCGCCGAAGCCGAAGCCATTGCCGCGCAGGTATCGGCCGCCCTGCCCAAAGGTCCGGCCCTGCCGAAGATCGAGCAACCCGCCGAACCCAAGGCCAGCATCGGCCATATCGAGTTCCCGTCCAAGCAAACCAACCTGATGCTCGCGCAACTGGGCATCGACCGCGACGATCCGGATTACGCGGCACTGTCCATGGGCAACCAGATCCTCGGTGGTGGCGGTTTTGGTACTCGACTGATGAGCGAAGTGCGCGAAAAGCGTGGCCTGGCGTATGGTGTGTACTCAGGTTTCAGCCCGATGCAGGCACGCGGCCCGTTCATGATCAACCTGCAGACCCGCGCCGAAATGAGCGAAGGCACCCTGAAACTGGTGCAGGATGTACTCGCCGACTACCTCAAGACCGGCCCGACCGAAAAAGAGCTCGACGACGCCAAGCGCGAACTGGCTGGCAGCTTCCCGCTGTCCACCGCCAGCAACGCCGATATCGTCGGCCAGTTGGGCGCGATTGGCTTCTATGGCTTGCCACTCAGTCATCTGGAAGACTTCATGCAGCAGTCGCAGAACCTGACCGTCGAGCAGGTCAAGACAGCAATGAACAAACACCTGAGTACGGACAAGCTGGTCATCGTCAGCGCTGGCCCAACCGTGCCGCAAAAGCCGTTGCCGGCCCCTACTGATAAACCCGCCGAGCAACCGCTCGGGGTTCCGGAGCATTAATGGCCACTTCTCGCCCGAAAAAACCTGTCCACAACGTGCATAACGGTGTGAACCAGCTGCGCATCATCGGCGGCGAATGGCGCAGCCGCAAACTGAGCTTCCCCGACGCTCCAGGCCTGCGCCCGACGCCGGACCGGGTGCGTGAAACCCTGTTCAACTGGCTCGCACCCTACGTCCCGGGCGCCAAGGTGCTCGATCCGTTCACCGGCAGCGGCGCGCTGTTTCTCGAAGCATTGTCCCGTGGCGCAGCCATGGGCCAGGCACTGGATGCCAGCAGCCTTGCGGTGTCCAGCCTCAAGGAGCACCTGGGCACGCTGCGTTGCACCACCGGCCAGGTCCAGACCGCCGATGCCCTGCGTTATCTGGAAACCCAGCCAGCGATTGCCTACGACCTGGTGTTCCTTGACCCGCCGTTCAACCAGAACTTGCTGCCCGCCGTTTGCACGCTGCTAGAAGAGCGCCAGTGGCTGGCCGAAGATGCCTGGGTGTACACCGAAAGCGAAAGCGCACCCTCGACCCTCGGCCTGCCTGAGAACTGGCGCCTGCACCGGGAGCAGAAGTCCGGACGTGTCTACTACTCGTTGTGGCAACGCAGCGCCTGAATCCCTGTGACATGACCGCCCCGCAATTACCCTGAATACGCGCTACATAGTTACCGCCAGACGACCCTCCAGATAATCCACAGTGGTTTGTGCAAATACCTGCAAACCACTGAGGATGTACACGGATGAACATCTCCTGCAGCACATGTCTGTTGCTCTTTATCGGGTGGCTGCCGCTCTTGGCTGTCGCCGCATCACCCCCTTTGACTCAAGCTTTCACCCTGGACAATGGACTTAAGGTTGTCGTGCGTGAAGATCATCGATCTGCAGCCGTCACCGCCCAACTCTGGCTGAAAGTCGGTTCAAGCTACGAAACGCCTGGCCAGTCCGGCCTGTCCCACGCCCTCGAGCACATGGTCTACAAAGGCAGCAGCAAAGCCTGCGCCGGAGAGTTTCCCGCAATACTGGAGAAACTCGGGGCCAACGAAAACGCATTTACCGGTAAGGACTACACCGTCTATTACCAGACACTTGCCCCCGGTAGGCTGGCTGTTGCGTTCGAAATCATGGCCGACCTGATGAGTACGGCCAGGTTGCGTGAGCAAGATTTCACCACGGAGCTGGAGGTTATAAAGCAGGAGCGTCGCAATAGTATCGAAGACCATGTTTCAGCCCTGAGCTTCGAACGCCTGGAAAGCCTCGCCTACCTGAGCAGCGCCTATCGCACCCCGGTCATAGGCTGGATGCACGACCTGCAGCGGCTGGAGGCCCTTCAACTGCAGCAGTGGTACCAGGCCTGGTACGCACCCAACAATGCGACGCTGGTGGTCGTTGGCAATGTCACCCCTGACGGAGTCAAGGCGTTGGCACAGAAATACTTCGATCACCTGGATCGACGCACGACGCCGGTTGCCGTCGTACCTGTCGAATTGTCCACACCCGGCGAAAGGTCGTTGACCCTGTACGCCCCGATATCGGCTCCGCAGCTCATCATGAGTTTCAACATTCCTGGCCTGGCCACTGCGCAAGAGCGCGGGACCGCTCATGCCCTGCGCCTGCTCGAAATCCTGTTGGCAGGTTCCAACAGTGCACGAATCAAACAGCAACTGCAGTTTGGCGAAGCGATATTTTCCGAGGTCCAGTCAGGGTACGACGCCTTCACTCGCGGCGATTCGTTGCTGACCATCAGCACTCAACTCAACCTCGACAAGGTCACGAGTCCAGACCAGGCACTTGCGCGCCTGTGGCAAACGATTGATGAACTGAAAGGCAAGGCACCGGAAAAGGCCGAACTGGATCGGGCCAAAACCATCCTGATCGCCAACACGGTTTATGCACAAGATGATCTGGAAGGCCAAGCCAGTACACTCGGCCTGCTGGAAAGTATTGGCCTCGACTGGCAGTTGGCGGATCAGGACACGGATGAGCTGAACAAGATCACTCCCCTGGATATTCAAAACGCTGCAATCACTTACCTGACACGCGAACGGATGAGCATCGCCCGGATCCTGCCGGAGAAGAACAATGGATAAGTTCACACCCTTCATGAAAGGCATATGGCTAATACTGTCTGGCATGCTGATGAGCGGGCAGGCGCTTACGGCTGTTGCCACCACAATGACCGCACCACAAAAAGTCATGTTGCAATCACTGAATGAGCCTCAGGCCCAATCGGTTGCGCGGTCGCTACCGATCAAGGGATACAAGACCCTTTCCGGAACCAAGGTCCTGTTCATTCGCACCCCCGGCCTGCCCATGTTCGACGTGCATGTCAGCTTTGCCGCCGGCAGCGCTCACACCCCCCATCAACCTGGCCTGGCAGCCCTGACCTACAGCCTTTTGAATGAAGGCGTGGATGGCAAGGACCTCAATGCCATTCTGGAAAGCTTCGACCAACTGGGAGCCAGACTGGGCATGGGTATCACTCAGGATCGGGCCAACTTTTCCTTGCGCAGCTTGAGCGATGAAGCCCAACGTGTTCCTGCCTTGGCGCTGTTTGCCCAGATGCTTGGCAAACCTTCATTGCCGGAACAGTCCCTGCCTGTGGCGAAGTCCCAGCTACTGCACTTCCTCGACACTGAGGACCAGTCCCATGCTTACCAGGCCAATAAAGCCCTACAGGGATTGCTGTCCCCCGGACACGGTTATGTACAGTCCGTGTATGGGACCAGGGACGGTCTTGCCGCCATCACCCACAATCAGGTCCAGGACTTCCACCGCCACGGGTACGCAGCAGGCAACGCGATGATAACGCTGGTCGGCGACCTTACGGAGGACGAAGCCCAGCGCATTGGCGCACAGATTTCCAGTGCATTACCCCTGGGACCCACCGTTGCCACGATCAAAGCCCCGGACAGTCCCGCCTCTCCAGGTTTTCTGCAGCTGCAAAGGCCAACGAACCAGGCTTACGTGCGCCTTGCCCAGCCAGGCGTCCTGCGCGCCAGTCCAGACTATGTTGCATTGCAGATGGCGAGCCAGATTTTCACAAATCGGCTGATGCATGAACTTCGTGAGCTTCGTGGTCTCACTTATGACGTTCAAGCCGGGCTTTCTACCCTTCAGGCGCAAGGCATCATGACAATCGAGCTGCAGACCAGACCGGAAGTCGCCGATGGGGTAATGACAAAAATCAAGGAGATGTCTCGTGACTTCCTGATCCACGGCCCCACCCAGGAAGAACTCGATGACACCAAAACGCGACTGGCCGGCAGCGCGCCATTGAACAGCACCACCAATACACAGATCGTGGGGCAGCTGCGCGACATCGCTGTCAACGACTTACCATTGAGCCTCGACTTTTCCACTGAAAAAGCCTTGGCATTGGACCTCGCATCGGTCAAGAACGCACTTATCCGACATCTCGACAGCGAGCAATGGAGCACAGTCATCCTGGGGCCCAAGGCCGACCAGCAACCGCTACCAGCCCCTATGGAAAGTGCGGCCAATGGCATCTGTCGCGAAACCGACGAGATTGTGGCAAGTTAGATTTCCCATGACGACGCGGTCGCGGCGCAAGCCGGCCGCGTCATTGTGCGGTTTCACGAAGACCTTTAACGAGAACGGATGTGCAACCCCGCCACACGATCACTGAACCGCCCGCCTTCAGACCAGCCTTCGGCCTCGGCAATCCGCACTTGCAGACCTTGTGGGGGCCGCTGTGGCGCAAAACCACCCACCTGCAACGCGAGCGTGAACGCCTGTGGCTCGAGGATGGCGACTTCCTCGATCTTGACTGGCATGGCCCGCACACTGTCGATGCGCCTCTGGTCCTGGTGTTGCACGGACTGACCGGTTCGTCGAATTCACCTTATGTTGCCGGCATACAGAAAGCGCTGGGCGACCAGGGCTGGGCCAGTGTCGCGCTGAACTGGCGCGGCTGCTCCGGCGAACCCAATCTGTTGCCGCGCAGCTATCATTCCGGCGCCAGTGAAGACCTGGCCGAAACCATCAGGCACCTGCGGGCAAAGCGTCCACTCGCACCGTTGTACGCCGTCGGTTATTCCCTGGGCGGCAATGTGCTGCTCAAGCATCTGGGCGAAACCGGCAGTGCCAGCGGCGTGCTCGGCGCGGTGGCGGTGTCGGTGCCGTTTCGCCTGGACCAGTGCGCCGACCGCATCGGCCAGGGTTTCTCCAAGGTCTATCAGGCGCATTTCATGCGCGAGATGCTGGCCTACATCAAGAACAAGCAACGCCAGTTTCAGCATGACGGGCGCGAGGAGGGTCTCGCGGCACTCGCTGCGCTGGGCTCGCTGGAAAACATGCGCACGTTCTGGGATTTCGATGGCCGGGTGACCGCGCCCCTCAATGGTTTCGCGGATGCCCAGGACTACTATCGTCGCGCATCGAGCCGCTACTTCCTCGGCGAAATCTGTACACCCACCCTGATCATTCAGGCTGCCGATGACCCCTTCGTTTTTCCCCACAGCCTGCCGCAGGCTGACGAGTTGTCAGCCTGCACGCAATTCGAATTGCAGGCCCGGGGCGGGCATGTCGGATTTGTCGATGGCTCGTTCCGCCAACCAGGGTACTACCTGGAGCGGCGCATTCCGCAGTGGCTGACTACCGTGGGACGCGGCTAGGCCATGGGCAACACCCAGGGCGAGTCCATCCACTTCTGGCAAACGGCGCCGTTGGCCGGGATCGAGCTGTTGTCGGCACGCTACATCGATCACCGTTTCGCCCCCCATGTGCATGATGGCTATGTGATCGGCATGATCATGGCCGGCGCCCAGCGTTACCGCTATCGCGGTGCCGAACACCTGGCAGGCAGTGGCACACTGGTGCTGATCAACCCTGATGAACTGCACACAGGCCACAAGGGTACGGAAGACGGCTGGTTGTACCGGGCGTTTTATCCCGACAGCGAGCAGATTCTTTCACTGTTGGCCGAGCTGGAACTGCCGACCCATCACCTGCCGGCATTCGGCGCCACGCTGTATCGCGACCAGGACCTGGTCAACGGCTTTTGTCAGTTACATCGCTTGCTGGAAAGCCCCGCCACAGCCCTGCAGCAGCAGACTGCCTGGCGGGAGCTGATGCTGTCACTGCTGCAACGTCACGCAGCGGTTCCCGTTGCCGGCAAACCGGGCAAGGAGCACCGGGCAGTGACTTTGGCCAAGGAGCTGCTGCAGGCACAACTGGCGGCGCCGCCTTCGCTGGAAGAACTGGCGGCGACGGTGAACTTGTCGCCTTTCCACTTCGCACGGGTGTTCCGCCGCGCCACCGGCATGCCGCCACACACATGGCTGATGCAGCAACGCATCGCTCGGGCGCGGGCGTTGCTGCAGGGTGGTTGTTTGCCGCTGGACGTCGCGACACAGCTGGGGTTTGCCGACCAGAGTCATCTGAGCCGGCAGTTCAAGCAGGTGTATGGGGTTGGACCTGGAGCGTATCGCAGCGCGCGCCTTTATTAACGCTCAAGAAAACCCGTTACCCCTGTGGGAGCGAGCCTGCTCGCGAAAGCGGTGTGTCAATCAACTTATCAGTCGGCGGATATTTCGCTTTCGCGAGCAGGCTCGCTCCCACAGGGGGTAGGGCTTATTCGCCGATGGCAACGCCCCGCGCAGGATCATTGATCCACTCACTCCACGACCCGGCATACAACGACCCCAACGGATAACCCGCCAGGCACAGGGCGAACAGGTTATGGCACGCCGTCACACCGGAACCGCAATACGCCACCAGATCGGCCGGCGAGCGCTCGCCGAGTTTTGCGGCAAACCGCTGCTTGAGCTGATCGGCTGGCAGGAAACGCCCGTCGCTGCCCAAGTTGTCGGTGAAGGCCGCACATTGCGCACCAGGAATGTGGCCGGCAATCGGGTCGATCGGTTCAACCTCGCCCTTGAAGCGTGGCAGGGCACGGGCATCGAGCAAGGTCAGCGCGGGTTGGGCCAGGCGCTCCTGCAACTGCTCGGCACTGAGGATCAGCGCGTTGTCCGGCACTCCGGTAAATGTGCCGCGGCTACTCGACGGTGGGTCCAGGCTCAGGGGCAAGCCCGCCGCGTGCCAGGCCTTAAGCCCGCCGTCGAGGATAAACACGCCGTCACGCTTGCCCAACCAGGCCAGCAACCACCAGGCCCGCGCTGCAAAGGCACCCGGACCGTCGTCGTACAAAACCACTTCGCTGTCGGCGTTGATGCCCCACGCCTGCAGGCGTTCGATCAAGTCCGCCGGCTCGGGTAATGGATGGCGCCCGGTCACCCCCTTGACCACTTTGCCACTCAGGTCGCGCTCAAGATCGGCAAAAGACGAGCCGGCGATGTGCCCTTGTGCGTAGCTGCGCTGGCCGTAATCCGGGTCTTCGAGAGCAAAACGACAATCAAGAATCACCAACCCCGGCTGATCCTTTTTCAGGTCCAGTGCTTGCGGGCTGATCAGTTGCGCAATGGGCATAACGGGCTCCTGTGATGGGCTGTTTTCGATCCTGCTGCATTCGTTATTTCATACTTCTTCCAATGCCTGGGCCAACGGCACGTAGAACTCTTCAAACAGCGCATCGACCGCGTCGCGAGCCTGATCCGTGACGAAACCCGCCTCCAGCACCAAGACCTGGTACACGCCGCGCTTGATGGCTTGTTCGCTGAGGTGGCTGGAGTTTTCCCGCGTGGTGCACAAAAAACGCACCCAGGAGGTGAGGATGATCCAGGCATTGATCGTCAGGGACTCGATCTGCACCCGATCCATCTTCAGGATGCCGGCGGCAACAAAACCTTCGTAGATGGCGGCGCCCTGAATCACGCAGCGCTGGGAAAAGCGCCGGTAGCGGGCCGCCAGTTCCGGGTCACTGTCGAGCAAGTGCTCCAGGTCCCGGTGCAGGAACCGGTAGCGCCACATGGCTGACAACAGCTCCTTGAGGTAGAAACGCTTGTCTTCCACCGTGGCGGCGCGCCCCTGTGGCGGACGCAGGAAGCTGTCTACCAGACTCTCATACTCACCGAACAGCACGGCGATGATCGCCTGCTTGTTAGGAAAGTGGTAGTACAGGTTGCCCGGAGAAATCTCCATGTGGGCGGCGATGTGGTTGGTGCTGATGCTGCGCTCGCCCTGCTGGTTGAACAGCTCCAGGCTGTTCTGCACGATGCGCTCGCTGGTTTTTATCCTTGGGGCCATGGCTTGAGCTTAAATTCAGAGTGCGATGAGGGGCATCTTACGGCCTATCCGCGAGCGATAAAACAAAGCGGTGCCGAGGATGGTATTTGACTTTTTAGAGTATAGACTCTAGAAATGCTCTCACTACAACAAATCCGGAGCCGACCATGACTGCTGACATTTCCTACCTGCAAAATCTCCAGCAGCCCCTGCAAGAGCTTCAGACCCTGTTCGACGCACAGCGCGCGGCCTATGCTGCCAACCCGATGCCGCCCGCGGCCCAGCGCCAGCAATGGCTCAAGGCGCTACGTGATTTGCTGGACAACGAACGCCAGGCCTTGATCGATGCGATCAGCCAGGATTTCAGCAACCGCAGTGCCGATGAAACCTTGCTCGCCGAACTGATGCCCAGCCTGCACGGCATTCACCACGCCCGCCGCCACCTCAAGGGCTGGATGCGCGCGTCGCGGCGCAAAGTCGGTATCGCGTTTCAGCCGGCGTCGGCGAAGGTGGTCTACCAGCCACTGGGCGTGGTCGGGGTCATCGTGCCGTGGAACTATCCGTTGTACCTGGCCATCGGGCCTTTGGTCGGCGCGTTATCGGCAGGTAACCGGGTGATGCTCAAACTCAGCGAATCGACCCCGGCCACCGGTTTGCTGATCAAGGCGTTGTTCGCTCGAATCTTCCCCGAAGACCTGGTTTGCGTGGTGCTGGGCGAAGCCGATATCGGCGTGGCGTTTTCACGCCTGCCCTTCGATCACCTGCTGTTCACCGGCGCCACCAGCATTGGCAAACACGTGATGCGCGCGGCGGCGGAAAACCTGACGCCGGTCACCCTGGAACTGGGCGGCAAGTCCCCGGCCATTGTTTCCCATGACGTACCGCTCAAGGATGCCGCTGAACGCATCGCTTTCGGCAAGACCCTCAATGCCGGCCAGACCTGCGTGGCCCCGGATTACGTGCTGGTGCCGGAAGATCGTGTCGGCGCGTTCGTGGAGGCCTATCGACAGGCGGTTCGCGGTTTTTATCCGACCCTCGCCGACAACCCGGACTACACCGCGATCATCAATGACCGACAACTGGCGCGACTCAAGGGCTATGTCAGCGATGCCACCAGCAAGGGTGCCCTGCTGATTCCAGTGTTCGAGCAAGGCCAAGGCCGTCGCATGGCGCATAGCCTGCTGCTTAACGTCAACGACGAGATGACGGTGATGCAGGACGAAATCTTCGGCCCGCTGTTGCCGATCGTTCCCTACAAGCATCTGGACCAGGCCTTCGCCTATATCAACCAGCGGCCTCGCCCACTGGCGCTGTACTACTTTGGCTACGACAAGCGCGAGCAAAACCGTGTGCTGAACGAGACCCACTCCGGAGGCGTCTGCCTCAACGACACCCTGCTGCACGTGGCCCAGGATGATATGCCGTTCGGCGGTATCGGTCCTTCGGGCATGGGCCATTACCACGGGCACGAAGGCTTCCTGACCTTCAGCAAGGCCAAGGGTGTGCTGGTCAAGCAGCGCTTCAACGCGGCGAAGCTGATCTATCCGCCCTATGGCAAAGCCATTCAGAAACTGATCCAGAAGCTGTTTATTCGCTAACGATAGCTACCGCCGGGTAATAACAATAATGCACCCAAGCCTGTCCGAAACACCCGCGCTGTCACGGCGTGGCCTGCTCAAATTCAGCCTCGGCGCCAGCGCCTTTCTTGCCACTGCCGGGTTGGGGGCCAGCCTCAGCGGCTGCTCATCGAGCGCGCCTGCCAGTGGCTTCACAGCACTGCGCAGTAGCGACCTGCTGTTTTTGCGTGCCCTTGTCCCGGTGATGCTCGACGGTGCAGTCACGGCCGCGAACATGCCGGAGGCTGTCGAGGGCACCCTGAAAAGCCTCGATTACAACCTCGACCACCTGTCTCCGGAAATGCTCAAGCTCACTCGACAATTGTTCGATGTGCTGGGCATGGCCGTGACCCGCGGGCCGCTGACCGGGATCTGGGGTAGCTGGGAAAACGCCAGTGCCGAGGATATCCGGCGCTTCCTCGATCGCTGGGAAAACAGCTCGTTGAGCCTGCTGCGCATGGGTCACAGTTCATTGCTGCAACTGGTGATGATGGCCTGGTATGGGCGCAAGGAGTCATGGGCGCATTGCGGGTATCCGGGGCCACCAGCGGTTTGAGACCGCGTCGACGCTTTCGCGAGCAGGCTCGCTCCCACAGAGATCGCGTACCCATGTGGGAGCGAGCCTGCTCGCGAAGGCGCCAGCTGCTTCACCACTTCATCCAACAATAAAAAGAGAACCCGAAGATGCCCGTACCCGACCCGTTCCGCGAAGGCATGGCCCGTGGCTGGAAAACCCATGATGGCTCGCAACTGACCCAGGACCTGACCCTCGAAGCGGATGTGGCGATCATCGGCAGCGGTGCCGGTGGAGGGACCACGGCCGAAATCCTCAGTGCGGCCGGCTACAAAGTGCTGCTGATCGAGGAAGGCCCACTCAAGACCAGCAGCGACTTCAAGTTGCTCGAAGACCAGGCCTACGCCAGCCTCTACCAGGAAGGCATCGGTCGCATGAGCAAGGATGGCGCAATCACCATCCTCCAGGGCCGGGCGGTGGGCGGCACCACGCTGATCAACTGGACCTCCAGCTTCCGCACGCCAGAGCCAACCCTGGAACACTGGGCCAAGGAACACAACGTGAAGGGCCACTCCCCTGCTGAAATGGCGCCCTGGTTCGAAAAAATGGAACAGCGCCTGGGCGTCGCCCCGTGGATGGTCCCGCCCAACGCGAACAACGAAGTGATCCGCAAGGGCTGCGAAAAGCTCGGTTACAACTGGCATGTGATCCCGCGCAATGTGCGCGGCTGCTGGAACCTCGGCTACTGCGGCATGGGCTGCCCGACCAACGCCAAGCAATCGATGATGGTCACGACCATTCCGGCCACCCTGGAAAACGGCGGCGAGCTGCTTTATCTGGCCCGCGCGGAAAAACTCATCATCAGTGGCGAGACCGTCACCGGACTGCACTGCGTAGCGATGGACGAGCGCTGTGTCGAGCCCACCGGACGCAGTATCAGGGTCAAGGCCAAGCATTACGTATTGGCCGGCGGCGGAATCAACAGCCCGGCGCTGCTGCTGCGCTCCGACGCGCCCGACCCGCACAAGCGGCTGGGCACACGCACCTTTCTGCATCTGGTGAACATGTCCGCCGGCTTGTTCGACGAAGTCATCAACCCGTTCTATGGCGCGCCACAGTCGATCTATTCCGACCATTTCCAATGGCAGGATGGCACCACCGGCAAGATTGGCTACAAACTGGAGGTTCCGCCGCTGCACCCGGCGCTGGCCGCCACCCTGCTGGGTGGCTTCGGCCAGGAAAATGCCCGGCACATGGCTGACCTGCCGCACACTCACGCCATGCTGGCGTTGCTGCGCGACGGATTCCACCCGGACAGTCCCGGTGGCAGCGTACAACTGCGCGGTGACGCTACACCAGTGCTCGACTACCAGGTTTCACCCTACGTCTGGGACGGCTTGCGCCGGGCCTTCCACAGCATGGCCGAGATCCAGTTCGCCGGGGGCGCCAAGGCCGTGATGCCCATGCACGCCGATGCTCGCTACGTTAAAACCTTGGGCGAAGCGCGCACGCTGATCGACGGGCTCAATCTGGCGTTGTATCGCACGCGCTTGGGCAGCGCCCATGTGATGGGCGGATGCAGCATGGGCGAAGACCCGAAAAATGCGGTCACCGATAGCCTTGGCCGGCATCATCAACTGGGTAATTTGTCGATCCATGATGGTTCGCTCTTCCCCACCAGCATTGGCGCAAACCCGCAGTTGTCGGTCTATGGGCTGACGGCGCAACTGGCGACTTCCTTGGCTGAACGTTTAAAAAACCCGTGAAAAAGACGATTATTTCCATCGTCTATAGTGCTTTCTTACCCAACAGGCGACTTGGCCGACCGGTTAGGCTGCGATACCATCCGAATCCCCAACGCACTCCCGCCAGGACGACGCGATGAACCGAGTGTTGTACCCAGGTACCTTCGACCCTATTACCAAGGGCCATGGCGATCTGGTCGAACGCGCCTCGCGCCTGTTCGATCACGTGATCATTGCTGTCGCCGCCAGCCCGAAGAAAAACCCGCTGTTTCCCCTGGAACAGCGTGTGGAGCTGGCCCGCGAAGTCACCAAACATCTGCCGAACGTTGAAGTGGTCGGTTTCTCGACGCTACTGGCGCATTTTGCCAAAGAGACGAACGCCAATGTGTTCCTGCGTGGCTTGCGCGCAGTGTCGGACTTCGAATACGAATTCCAGCTGGCCAACATGAACCGCCAGTTGGCCCCGGATGTGGAAAGCCTGTTCCTTACCCCATCCGAGCGTTATTCGTTCATTTCCTCGACGCTGGTTCGTGAAATCGCAGCCTTGGGCGGTGATATCACCAAGTTCGTACACCCGATAGTGGCGGACGCCCTCACACAGCGCTTCAAGAAATAATCCTGATCCGTAGGAGCCGGCTTGCTGACAACGCGGTGCACCTGATGCACCGCCTTCGCCAGCAAGCCGGCTCCTGCAGTACGTCGTAGTTGCGTGCACCGCAGACGCCAATGCGGCACAATTAGCGCATTGATTTATTGCGCCCGGGCCTGCCGCCCCGGCTGGAGTTAGCATGTCCCTGATCATCACCGACGATTGCATCAACTGCGACGTCTGCGAACCCGAGTGCCCCAACGCCGCCATTTCCCAAGGCGAAGAAATCTATGTGATCGACCCGAACCTGTGCACTCAGTGTGTCGGCCACTACGACGAACCGCAGTGCCAGCAGGTCTGCCCGGTGGATTGCATTCCTCTGGACGAAGCCCATCCAGAGACTGAAGAGCAGTTGATGGAGAAGTACCGCAAGATTACCGGGAAGGCTTGAAAGATCGCAGCCTTCGGCAGCTCCTACAGAGATCGCATTCCCCTGTAGGAGCTGCCGAAGGCTGCGATCTTTTGCTTTTCAGGTCTGACACCGCGGGCAGAACACACTGGCGCGCTGCCCGAGCTTCACTTCCCGCAGGCCCGTGCCACAGACTTTGCAGTGCTCACCGCCGCGACCGTACACGAACAACTCCTGCTGGAAGTAGCCCGGCTGCCCGTCCCCGCCGATAAAGTCGCGCAATGTGGTGCCCCCGCGCTCGATGGCAGCCGCCAGGATGCGCTTGATCTCGATCGCCAGTTTCAAGTACCGCGCCCGGGAAATACTCTTGGCTTCGCGACGCGGGTCGATACCGGCGGCGAACAGCGCTTCGGTCGCATAGATATTGCCAACGCCGACCACCACCGCGTTGTCCATGATGAACGGCTTGACCGCCATCGATCGCCCGCGGGACTGCTGGAACAGCCGCTCGCCATCGAACAGGTCGGTCAATGGCTCCGGCCCCAGGCGAATCAGCAGCTCATGATTGAGCGGATCGAGGCTCCACAGCATCGCACCGAACCGTCGCGGGTCGGTGTAGCGCAAGGCCAGGCCCGATTCCAGCTCGATATCCACATGCTCATGCTTGGCCGCCGGCAGGCCGGCTTCGACCAGGCGCAAATTCCCCGACATCCCCAAATGGCTGATCAAGGTACCGACCTCGGCATTGATCAAAAGGTATTTGGCGCGCCGCTCCACCAGTACGATGCGCTGGCCGGACAAGCGCACATCGAGGTCTTCGGGGATTGGCCAGCGCAGACGGCGATCGCGCACGATCACCCGACTGACACGCTGGCCTTCCAGGTGCGGCGCAATCCCGCGGCGGGTGGTTTCGACTTCTGGGAGTTCAGGCATGGTGCTCTCGGATCAGGCGCTCGGTGAGAAGAGGTTCGCCGTTCAGCGGTGAGTGCCGAGGTCGCGAATCGTTTGCTTGAGGGTTTCGAAATCGTAATCCGATAGGCCCACGTAATCGAGCACCAAATGCCCGATGCTGTTCCACTCGTGGTCTTCGGGCTGGCTGCCCAGCACCCGGTAGGACGCACAAATGTGCTCGGCCATTTTCAGGATCGCCAACAGGTTTTTCAGGGCGCTGTTGCGCGACGACTCGTCGCTGAATATCGCCAGGGCATTGTGATGATTGGCGATCGCGGCAGACACGTGATCAGGCAGGCGCCAGGATTTGGCCGTGTAGTACCCGACCACTGCATGGTTGGTGTTGAACGCCTGGTTCTCGGTGTCCACCACCCGGCATTCGGGGCCGGCGTTGGCATAGGCCTGTTCCAGCACGCTCATATAGTTTGGGAACCGCTGCAGCATCAACGGCACGCCGCAGTCGTGGAACAGTCCCAGGGCATAGGCTTCATCGCCGGCCTGGGCGCCAATGCGCTTGGCCAGGGTCAGGCAGGTCATCGCCACGTCCTGGGCAGTATCCCAGAACCGGTTCAAGGTAACGATGGTGTCATCGTTCATCTCGCCCTTGATCGACTGAGCATTGATCAAGTTGATGATCGAGCGACTGCCCAGCAGATTCACCGCGCGCTGGATCGAGGCAATCTTGTTGCTCAGGCCGTAATACGGCGAGTTGACGATTTTCAGCAGGGAGCCAGAGAGGCCCGGGTCCTGGGAAATCAGCTTCGCGATCACATCCAGATCCGGGTCGGGCATGTACTGCTCCATCTGCAGATCCACCATGATCTGCGGTTGGGCCGGCACACTGATGCCTTGCAAGGATTGCTGGATTTGTTCGGCGGTAAGCTCTTGGGACATAGGTACACACTCTGGGTCAGGCGCGGATTCTAACTTTTCTGGATTGGATCCGACACCTGGGCCAGTGCGCCGATTGCAGTTTCATCTGGTCCAGGCCTGACTCACCGCATGTCCACCCACCGCGCCGTGGGCTTGCGCAACACGGTATACTCCCGCTCTTTTTTCCGGAGCGACGTCATGTCCCTGCCTAGCCTGCGCCTCAAAGCCAACGCCGACCGTCGCCTGCGCAACGGCCACTTGTGGGTCTACAGCAACGAAATCGATGTAGCCGCTACACCTTTGCACGGTTTCAAGGCCGGCGACCAGGCGATCCTCGAAGCCGCTGGCGGCAAGCCACTGGGCATCGTCGCCATGAGCCCGAACAACCTGATCTGTGCGCGCCTGCTGTCGCGCGACATCAAGTTGCCACTCGACAAGTCACTGCTGGTGCATCGCCTGAATGTGGCCCTGTCGCTGCGCGATCGCCTGTTCGACAAGCCGTTCTATCGCCTGGTCTACGGTGATTCCGACCTGCTGCCAGGCCTGGTGGTCGACCGTTTCGGCGACATCCTGGTGGTGCAGATCGCCTCGGCGACCATGGAAGCCCATAAAGACGACGTGATCGCAGCGCTGACCCAAGTGCTCAAGCCAAGCGGCATCCTGTTCAAGAACGACTCCGCCGCCCGTGATGCCGAAGGCCTCAACCGCTATGTCGAAACCGTGTTCGGCCTGGTGCCGGAATGGGTTGCGCTGGAAGAGAACGGGGTGAAATTCGAAGCGCCGGTTATCCAGGGCCAGAAAACCGGTTGGTTCTACGACCACCGCATGAACCGCGCACGCCTGGCGCCATACGCCAAGGGCAAGCGCGTGCTCGACCTGTACAGCTACATTGGCGGCTGGGGCGTTCAAGCGGCTGCATTCGGCGCCAGTGAAGTGTTCTGCGTCGACGCCTCGGCCTTCGCCCTCGACGGTGTCGAGCGCAACGCCGCGCTGAATGGCTTCGCCGAGAAAATGACCTGCATCGAAGGCGACGTGTTCGAAGCCCTGAAAGAGCTCAAGGCCAGCGAAGAGCGCTTCGATGTGATCGTGGCCGACCCGCCTGCCTTCATCAAACGCAAGAAAGACATGAAGAACGGCGAAGGCGCCTACCGCCGCCTGAACGAACAAGCCATGCGCCTGCTCACCAAGGACGGCATCCTGTTCAGCGCCTCCTGCTCGATGCACCTGCCGGAAGACGACCTGCAGAACATCCTGCTGACCAGCGCCCGCCACCTGGATCGTAATATCCAGATGCTGGAGCGTGGCGGCCAAGGCCCGGATCATCCGGTGCACCCGGCCATCCCGGAAACCCGCTACATCAAGAGCATCACCTGCCGGTTGCTGCCAAACAGCTAACGCCATCTCCTGTAGGAGCGAGCACGCTCGCGATGGTCGTCAACGATAACGCGGGAAGCCTGGCGCCCCGCGGCGTTCTCGAGCTCATCGCGAGCAGGCTCGCTCCTACAGGTGCAGGACACATCCTGATCCACTGTCGAAACGACAACCGCTCACCCCTCGCCTACCGCTTTCTCTTCACATCATCGAAGAGGACAACGGAATGTCCGATACGACCAAAGCCCATCGATTACGCAAAGGCCGTCACCCACAATCCGGCCGCATCTATCACCTGAGCGCCGTCACCCATGAACGACAGCCTGTGTTCCAGGATTGGCGCACTGGCCGCTTGTTGGTGCACGAATTTAGAAGTGCCCAGGAAGCCGGCTATATCACGTTTATCGCCTGGGTAGTCATGCCGGATCACTTCCACTGGCTGGTTGAATTGCATAACGGTGATTTACCTAAACTGATGCAAACCACCAAATCCCGCTGCACACGACTCCTTAGTCAAAAGCGAGGCCATTGTGCCCCTGTATGGCAGAAGGGCTATTTCGGCCGAGCCCTGCGTCGCGAGGAAGATCTGAAAGCAGCAGCCCGATACATCATCGCCAACCCTTTGCGAGTTGGTCTTGTAACTCATATAGGCGACTACCCGCTATGGGACGCCATCTGGCTATGAAACACGCCTCCCTGTAGGAGCAGCCGGTCGACGCTCGATTGCTCGCGATGATCGTCAACGATAACGCTGGAAACCTGACACCCGGCTGCGCTCTCAGGTTTTTCGCGAGCATGCTCGCTCCTACAAGGGGCTGTCCGTGCGTCTTGTGGATGCTGCCTGCACGCGTGCAGGCATTCCCTCCAGCCGCCAGCCGTGTAGAATCGCGACATTCATCGCCAGTCATCCCCGGCGGGTTTATGAGCTCAAGCTGAAGCGCGCGGCGATCCCGCAAAGTTATCGGCAACTTCCGGACACCCGGCCATTTCTGAGTGTTCCAGACGTCAATAGAAGCTCACTTCCCTTTTGATACCTGATTAGCCGCCCGGAGTGCTTCATGCCTGATTACCGCTCGAAAACATCCACCCACGGCCGCAACATGGCCGGCGCCCGCGCACTGTGGCGCGCAACGGGGATGAAAGATGACGACTTCAAAAAGCCGATCATCGCCATTGCCAACTCATTTACCCAGTTCGTGCCGGGCCACGTGCACCTGAAAGATCTGGGGCAACTGGTCGCCCGCGAAATCGAACGCGCTGGCGGCGTGGCAAAAGAATTCAACACCATCGCCGTCGACGACGGCATCGCCATGGGCCACGACGGCATGCTGTATTCGTTGCCGAGCCGCGAGATCATCGCCGACTCCGTCGAGTACATGGTCAACGCCCACTGCGCTGACGCCATCGTCTGCATCTCGAACTGCGACAAGATCACCCCTGGCATGTTGATGGCCTCCCTGCGCCTGAACATCCCGGTGATCTTCGTGTCCGGCGGCCCGATGGAAGCCGGCAAGACCAAACTGGCCAGCCACGGTCTCGACCTGGTCGACGCCATGGTGATCGCCGCCGACTCCAGCGCTTCTGACGAGAAGGTTGCCGAGTACGAGCGTAGCGCCTGCCCTACCTGCGGTTCGTGCTCCGGCATGTTCACCGCCAACTCGATGAACTGCCTGGTCGAGGCCCTGGGCCTGGCATTGCCGGGCAACGGTTCGACCCTGGCCACCCACAGCGACCGCGAGCAGCTGTTCCTGCAGGCCGGCCGCACCATCGTCGAGCTGTGCAAGCGTTACTACGGCGAGAACGATGAGTCGGTGTTGCCGCGCAACATCGCCAACTTCCAGGCGTTCGAAAACGCCATGACGCTGGACATCGCCATGGGCGGTTCCACCAACACCATCCTGCACTTGCTGGCCGCCGCCCAGGAAGCCGAGATCGATTTCGACCTGCGCGACATCGACCGCCTGTCCCGTCACGTGCCGCAACTGTGCAAGGTCGCGCCGAACATCCAGAAGTACCACATGGAAGACGTGCACCGTGCGGGCGGGATCTTCAGCATCCTCGGCTCGCTGGCCCGTGGCGGCCTGCTGCACACCCAGCTGCCGACCGTGCACAGCCGCAGCATGGAAGAAGCCATCGCCAAGTGGGACATCACCCAGACCAACGACGAAGCCGTGCATCACTTCTTCAAGGCGGGTCCTGCGGGCATCCCGACGCAAACCGCGTTCAGCCAATCGACCCGTTGGGACACCCTGGACGACGACCGTGAAAACGGCTGCATCCGCAGCGTCGAGCACGCCTACTCGCAAGAAGGCGGCCTGGCCGTGCTGTACGGCAACATCGCCCTGGACGGCTGCGTGGTGAAAACCGCTGGCGTCGACGAGTCGATCCACGTGTTCGAAGGCAACGCGAAGATCTTCGAAAGCCAGGACAGTGCCGTACGCGGCATCCTCGCTGACGAAGTGAAGGAAGGCGACATCGTCATCATTCGCTACGAAGGCCCGAAAGGCGGCCCGGGCATGCAGGAAATGCTCTACCCGACGTCGTACCTGAAATCCAAAGGCCTGGGCAAAGCCTGCGCCCTGCTCACCGACGGCCGTTTCTCCGGCGGCACCTCGGGCCTGTCCATCGGCCACGCATCGCCTGAAGCGGCTGCCGGCGGCGCGATCGGCCTGGTGCAGGACGGCGACAAAGTGCTGATCGACATTCCAAACCGCTCGATCAACCTGTTGGTCAGCGATGAAGAACTGGCCGCGCGCCGCGTCGAGCAGGACAAGAAAGGCTGGAAACCGGTTGAAGTGCGTCCACGTAAAGTGACCACGGCGTTGAAGGCTTATGCCCTGCTGGCGACCAGTGCCGACAAGGGTGCTGTGCGTAACAAGGCGATGCTTGATGGGCTGTAAGGCTTAAGCGTTGAACGAAAAATACCCCGCCATGTGCGGGGTATTTTTTTTGCTCGAATTTAAATCGATTACGTCCGTCCTGATAATCTCTAATCTGCCAATGCAATACCCACGTTTAACCGAAAACAAAAAAATCGTCATTTACAGAAGCAGCGAATCCGCGCTATTTGCCACATGTAGTGAAGCGCCACTAGTGTGGGACCCAGAATTACCCAGTTGATCCATAGTTCGTCGTTGAAGTATTTGAAAAATTCCAGCAGCAGAGGAGACATAGCTAACAATCCCAAAATCAACATTACCGTTATAGCCAGCCTACGTCGTGACTCGGTAGTAGTGGGTCTGTTTAAAGCAGCCAAAACAAGTCCGCAAGTTCCTAGCCATGCTAACGTGCTGAGCAATACGTAAAAAACTTGACCGGACCCCATTAAAATCAGGCTGAGCAGGGCCAATCCAAAGGCAGGCAGAGCACCTCCAACGATATAAATAGTTGTCCGGAGAATGGTGGCCCCGACTGTGATGTGGTAGCGCTTCATGCGAAATGTGTCCTTGTCAGATCGAAAGGACGAAAGCTAGAAGAGTCGAAGTGGAGGAAGAATCAGACGCTTCTTTGATTGATGTAGGGCATTTCTGAAATGGGGCAGGATGTGGTCGTCGGTATGCTGGAGATAATGCGAGGGAATGCCCCGCCAGGTGCGTAATGCCATTCACTTAGGACTATTTTCGGCGAGCTAGAAATCTGTGGCGAGGGGATTTATCCCCGTTCGGCTGCGAAGCAGTCGTAAATGCGAACGACTCGATCTGTTTGAACGGACGCTAAGGGCCGCTTCGCGGCCCAACGGGGATAAATCCCCTCGCCACAGTGCGGGGCATTTTTTTGCCCGCGTTATTGCTGTGGGTCGAGGTTATCCAGCGCCTGGTTTACTGCCAGTTCGCCCAACATGATGAGCTGGGTAATTCCCAGCATCGTGCTGCGTTGAGAGCCTTCCAGCAGGCCGGCGAAATCGCTGGCCATGACGTTGGCCGAGGCGAGGGATTCGCAGGCGTGGGCCAACAGGGTTTCGGTGTCGAGGCCGGGGGCGATCATGAATGTTCGGCTGGGTTTACGTGGGGTGGCGTTGATGCGGGCCGACAGGTTGTCGGTGTCCGGTGGATCTGGGGTAATTTTGAGCATTGATGAAACTCCTTACACCATAAGACAAGGAGCCATCACCCTCGCTACCAAACGAAGGGTGGCGGCCATGCGCAGGTTGGTAGACCGGGGTGTAAGGAAACCGGCGCGCCCGAAAGCGCCCTGTGCATGACCACCATAAAAAGCGGAGACGTGAGAACGTCTGCAAATCATGATGCTTTGCACCCTACACAGCCGGGCTACCAAACCCGATCACTGATGTTCAGCGACAGGTAGACGGTAGAGTCCAGGAGTAAGGCGCACAAGTCGGCGGATTCTGAAGTAGTCGTAGTCCGTTACGCAAGAACGTGCAGGTTGCGACTGTAGGAAGAAGTTGATCGAACAGAGGCTTTCATTGTTTGCGCTGGCCTCTTCGCGAGCAAGCCCGCTCCCACAGGGGATCTGCGTCGTTCACAGATTCAATGTGGGAGCGGGCTTGCTCGCGAAGGCAGCGACTCGGTCTTACTGGATTTCTGCAGGTGTGACGACCACCCAATTTTTGTCCGCCGTCACCGGCAGCCCTTCCTTGGCCTGGGCCGCGGCGTTCTTGGCCATCATGCCCTGGATCTGGGTCATGTACTTGTCCTTGCGGTTGACCCACAGGTGGATGCCGCCTTTGGCCACGTCAACGCCGTGGAACAGCATGTAGCCGTCGCTGGTCGGGGTATCGCCACCGACCAGTACCGGTTTTTTCCACTCATCGATGTAGGTCAGGATCGCTGCGTGCTTGCCGGCCATCCAGGTCGCCGGGGTCCACAGGTATGGCGTCAGTTCCAGGCCGAGGTTGGCCTTCTCGTCATATTTGCCAGCGGTGATCTGCTTGCGCGCAGTGGTCAGTTCGCCGGTCTTCTGGTCCTTGAGCAGCATCGACACGCCGATCACGTTCTGCGGTTTGACGTTGTAGCCGTACTTCGGATCGGCCGCGACCATGCGCACCAGCTCTTCCGAGGCGGCGGTCATCACATAGACCTCGATACCGTTCTCCATCAGCTTGTTGTAGAGCTCTTGCTGGCCGGTGAAGATTTTCGGTGGGTTGACGTCGAGTTTCTTGACCACGTCGCCTTCGTAATAGGTGGCGGGCACCGGTTTGCCAGAGGCCATCAACTCATCGACGTAGCCCTTGAGTTCCTGGAGCGTGAAGCCTGAAAACACTTGGGCGACCCATGGATAGCAGACCATGTCGTCGAGTTCACAGAGGCGGTAGTAGTAACTGAACAGGCTTTCCTTGTGGTCGGCGGTGTCCTTGAACGGCATCAGTTTCAGGGAGGGGTCGAGTTTGTCGCGGGTGATCAGGCCTTTGTTTTCCATGAACGGCAGCAACGACTCTTCGAGGTCGTAGCGGTAACTGGTGTTGTCCATGTCGAACACCGCGTAGTTACCTTTGTTGGCATTGGCCGCGATCATCGCATCCAGTGCCTTGGCCTGATCGGCGGGCCAGTGTTTCAGATCCGTGGCGAACACCTGGCCGACGAGGCCAAGGCAAAGAGCTGCAGCCAGTAATTTCGGTGCGAACTTCATCCTCATATCTCCCTGATTGAAAGACATCGACGCTAACAAATACCTGTGACAGTCCTCATCCGTCAGCGACCGTCAACGTACCTTTCGCGCCAGTCACATTCTCAAAAGCGACATGCGCTTATTCCAAAAACGACACTTTCAAGACGTTTTTGATATTAAATCATTAGATTTCAAGCTGTTAGGCTTGCCGGTTCGCAACTGCCCCGGAAGGCAGTTCGCACCTGTCTAATGGGAGTTCCAATGAATCTGCCGCTGATTCTCAATCTGCTGGTGTTCCTCGCCCTGCTGCTGGGCCTGGCACAAACCCGCCACACAACATTTAGCCTGGCGAAAAAAGTCCTGCTTGCACTGGTGCTTGGCGTGGTGTTCGGTGTGGCGTTGCACACTGTCTACGGTGCCGGCAACCCGGTGTTGAAAGCCTCGATCGGCTGGTTCGATCTGGTGGGCAACGGCTACGTGCAACTGCTGCAAATGATCGTGATCCCGCTGGTGTTTGCTTCGATCCTCAGCGCCGTGGCCCGTCTGCACAATGCCTCGTCGTTGGGCAAAATCAGCTTCCTGACCATTGGCACGCTGCTGTTCACCACCGCCATCGCGGCGTTGATCGGTATCGGCCTGACCAACCTGTTCGGCCTGACCGCCGAGGGCCTGGTGGCCGGCACCCAGGAAATGGCGCGCCTGCAGACCATCCAGAGCGACTATGCCGGCAAGGTCGCCGACCTCAATGTGCCGCAGTTGCTGCTGTCGTTCATTCCGCAAAACCCGTTCGCCGACCTGGCGCGGGCCAAGCCGACGTCGATCATCAGCGTGGTGATCTTTGCCGCATTCCTCGGGGTTGCAGCGCTGCAACTGTTGAAGGATGACGTGGAAAAAGGTCGGAAAGTGATCAACGCCATCGACACCCTGCAAGCCTGGGTGATGCGTCTGGTGCGCCTGGTGATGAAGCTGACCCCATACGGTGTGTTGGCGCTGATGACCAAAGTGGTCGCTGGCTCCAACCTGCAAGACATCATCAAGCTCGGCAGTTTCGTGGTGGTGTCCTATATCGGCCTGGGCTTGATGTTTGTGGTGCATGGCGTGCTGGTGTCGGCCGCCGGGATCAACCCGTTGAGATTCTTCCGCAAGATCTGGCCGGTGCTGACGTTTGCTTTCACCAGCCGTTCGAGCGCTGCAACGATCCCGTTGAGCATCGAAGCGCAAACCAGCCGCCTGGGCATCCCGCAATCCATCGCCAGCTTCGCCGCCTCGTTCGGCGCGACCATTGGCCAGAACGGCTGCGCCGGCCTGTATCCGGCGATGTTGGCGGTGATGGTAGCGCCGACCGTTGGCATCAACCCGCTAGACCCGCTGTGGATCGCGACGCTGGTGGCGATTGTTACGTTGAGTTCGGCGGGTGTGGCTGGGGTTGGCGGGGGCGCGACGTTTGCCGCGTTGATCGTGCTGCCGGCGATGGGCTTGCCGGTGTCACTGGTGGCGCTGCTGATTTCGGTCGAGCCGTTGATTGATATGGGGCGCACGGCGTTGAACGTCAGCGGTTCGATCACGGCCGGGGCGATTACCAGCCAGGTGATGCAGCAGACGGATAAAGAATTGTTGGATGCGGATGAGCATTCTGAGTTGGCTCACGCTTAAGTCTTTCAGCGGCTGAGTGGGCCTCTTCGCGAGCAAGCCCGCTCCCACATTATTCCTGCGGTGTGCACAGCATTTGTGAACACCCGAGATCAAATGTGGGAGCGGGCTTGCTCGCGATGCTCTTAGGCTTTTTCCCAAACTTCGAAGTTGTATGCCGGCTTGTCATCCACAGCCGGGTTTTCGATGTTGGACACCAGCTTCCACTGCCCCGAATCAAACTCCGGAAACCACGCATCCCCTTCCGGGCTCAGTGCCACACGGGTCAAGTACAACCGATCTGCCTGCGCCAACCCCTGCGCATACAGCTGCGCCCCGCCGATCAGCATCAGCTCATCGACGCCCTGCTCTTTGGCCCACTCTTCAGCGCGAACCACGGCCGTCTCCAGTGAGGGGTAGACCTCCGCGCCTTCGAGTACCAGACCCGCCTGACGACTGACCACGATGTTCAAGCGACCTGGCAATGGGCGACCGAGGGAGTCCCAGGTCTTGCGCCCCATGATGATCGGCTTGCCCAGGGTGGTGGCCTTGAAGTATTTGAAGTCCCCCGGCAGGTGCCAGGGCATGCTGTTGTCGATGCCGATCACGCGGTTTTCACCGAGGGCTGCGATCAGGCTGAGGGGGAGTGATTTAGTCATGCCGGCGAGGATACCAGAGCCGCGCTTACCCGGATAAGCGCCACAGCGGTTATGCTCACAGTTCAATTAAGCGACGGGATGCCGCGTGACTGAACTGAATAATCTCTGGCTGACAGAAACCATCCGCCTGCGCGAAGAACACGCCGGCCCCCTGGAAGATCTGGAAGCCAATCGGCTGGCCCGCAGCGCCGGCGGCGATCTGCCGGCACGCATACAACGCCGCGCCCTGTGGCTGGCGGAACGCGATGGCTTGAGCGAGGCACTCAAACACTGGCTGCAGGGCGCTCGACTGGCGCTGATCGTATTGGCGGTGCTGGCCGTGGTCAGCGGCACCGGCTTGGCCTTTGCCGCGATGGGCGACGGCCTGCACCCGGTGAATGTGTTCTGGGCGCTGGGCAGTCTGCTCGGGATTAACCTGATCCTGCTGTTGAGCTGGGCCTTGGGCCTGGTGTTTGCTGGCGAACACGGCGCCAGCCTCGGCCGCTTGTGGTTGTGGCTAAGCGAAAAACTCGCCCGGGACGCCAAGGCCGCACAACTGGCGCCGGCCCTGCTGCTGTTGCTGCAACGCCAGAAACTCAATCGCTGGGCCATCGGTGTTGTGGTCAATGGCCTGTGGTTGTTGGCGATGCTCAGTGCTTTGGTGATTCTGCTGACGTTGATGGCAACCCGGCGCTACGGCTTCGTTTGGGAAACCACCATCCTCAGTGCCGACACATTCATTGCCATGACCCAGGCCCTGGGTGCGCTCCCAGCCTTGCTTGGTTTCAGTGTGCCGACTGAACAGATGATCCGCGCCAGTGGCGACGCCGCACTGAATATCGAAAGCGCCCGTCAGGCCTGGGCGGCTTGGCTGGTGGGCGTGCTGCTGGTCTACGGCGTCGTGCCGCGCCTGCTGCTTGCAGTGTTTTGCCTGTGGCGCTGGAAAACCGGCAAGTCTGCCTTACGCCTGGATTTGAACCTGCCCGGTTATGCGCAACTGCGCGAACGCCTGATGCCTACCAGTGAACGCCTGGGTGTCAGCGATGCCGCACCGGCTCAACTTCATCGAGTGGAAAGCGGCGTCAGCGAACAACAAAGCGATGGCGCGCTATTGGTCGCGATCGAACTGGACGACGACCGCCCGTGGCCGCCACAACTGCCCAAGAGCGTCAGCAATGCCGGCATCCTCGACAGCCGCGAATCGCGGCACAAACTCCTCGAACAACTGAGCCGCTTTCCGCCTGCTCGCCTGGCGATCGCTTGCGATCCACGGCGCTCGCCGGATCGCGGCAGCCTGGCACTGATTGCCGAACTGGCCCGCAGCGCCAGCGCGACCCGCATCTGGTTGCTGCAAGCGCCGCCGGGTAAAGCGCTGGATGCCGAACGCCTCGGCGATTGGCACGTGGCGCTGCAACAGCTTGAGCTGCCGTTCGCCGATTGCGCACCGATGAACTGGCTGGAGACGGGCCATGACTGACACCAGGAAGCAGCCTCTGAAACTCGCGGTCGTCGGCCACACCAACGTCGGTAAAACCTCATTGTTGCGCACCCTGACTCGCGATGTCGGTTTCGGCGAAGTGTCCCACCGTCCCAGCACCACGCGGCATGTCGAAGGTGCGAGGTTGTCGGTAGATGGCGAACCTTTGCTTGATCTCTATGACACGCCCGGACTGGAAGACGCCATCGCCCTGCTCGATTACCTCGAACGCCTGGAGCGCCCCGGCGAGCGGCTGGACGGCCCGGCACGGCTGGCACGTTTTCTTGAGGGCAGCGAAGCCCGGCAGCGCTTCGAACAGGAAGCCAAGGTGTTGCGCCAGTTGCTGGCGTCGGACGCCGGGCTCTATGTGATCGACGCCCGGGAACCGGTCCTTGCCAAATATCGCGATGAGCTGGAAGTGCTGGCCAGTTGTGGCAAACCGCTGCTGCCGGTGCTGAATTTTGTCAGCAGCACCAACCACCGCGAGCCGGCGTGGCGTGAAGCGCTGGCGCGTTTGGGTTTGCATGCGCTGGTGCGCTTCGACAGCGTCGCACCGCCGGAGGATGGCGAACGCCGGCTCTATGAAAGCCTCGCGCTGCTGTTGGAACATGCCCGTCCACAGCTTGAGCGGTTGATTGCCGATCAACAGGCACAACGCTTGGCGCGCCAGCAAAGTGCGGCGCGCTTGATTGCCGAATTGTTGATCGATTGCGCCGCCTGCCGGCGCAGCGTGGTCAGCGAGGCCGAACAGGAACAGCAAGCCATCAACGAATTGCGCAAAGCCGTTCGCCAGCGCGAACAACGCTGCGTCGAAGCCCTGCTCAAGCTCTATGCCTTCCGCCCACAGGACGCGGCGGCCAGCGACTTGCCGCTGCTTGATGGGCGCTGGGGCGACGACTTGTTCAACCCGGAAACCCTCAAGCAACTGGGCGTGCGGGTCGGCGGCGGGATCGCGGCCGGTGCAGCAGCCGGCGCCGGAGTCGACTTGCTGGTCGGCGGTATTACCCTCGGCGCGGCGGCTCTGGCCGGTGCGATTGCCGGCGGCGCCCTGCAAACCGTGCGCAGTTATGGCAGTCGGTTGCTGGGCAAGATCAAGGGCCAGCGTGAGCTGACGGTCGATGACAACGTGCTGCGGCTGTTGGCGCTGCGCCAACGGCAACTGCTGCAAGCGCTGGATGCCCGTGGGCATGCGGCGATGGACAGCATCCAGGTCGCCACGCCCCAGGACAAGACCTGGCGCGAGGGCACACTGCCGGAAGCGCTGAACAAGGCACGGGCGCACCCGCAGTGGTCGTCGCTCAATGCGCATCCAAAGTTGAATCAGGCGGAGCGTCAGGAGCAGATTGAGGAGTTGGCGCAGCAGCTTTGATGCGGTTGATCAGCGCCAGTTGAACTTCACATAGGTGGTGCTCAACACCATGACAAGCTGTTGGTCCACCGCATCCTGATTGCCGTCGTTATTCATGTCGTAATTGACCAGCCAGTCCAGCTTGCCGTCGTTATTGGTGTCGTAGGCCGAGGCGGTGTAAGCGATGCTTTGATCTGAAGGTTTGCCGACACCCTCATGAAAGTGCAGGCGTACGGTGTCTGGCGAGCCGTCCCTGGCAAAGTCCTCTGTAAATATCTTGAGATAACGCTCCCAGGTAGTTCCACGATTGAACCAATTGAGCCGCAGGAACGCGTCTGCAAACGATTTGAGTAACCGTTCGTCCTTAGTGTTTTCCTTACCGTCGTTATTCACATCGCCAACCTGAAAATCAACTTTGCCATCGGCAGTGATATCCAGTGCATATGCCTTGTGAACGAGCCGATCTTCGGCACCGTTAGTCTCTTCGAAGAAATGCAGGAGCACGGTGTCAGCCCTGCCGTTTGCGCTGCGGTCCTGGGCAGTGATTTTCAAATAACGCATGGGGATAGCTCAGATCAAAATAGGGTGATCAAGCTATCCCGTACCGCTGAAACCCTCTGCGCGAATAATCTCTACCTCGTGTAGGTTTTTTCAGCAGCACTTGTCGTTTCAAGCCACCTTGGGCAAAAGGCCCAGAGCCTTGCGCTTCAAAATATCGAGATCCAGAAGCGGTACGTTCATCTCCTTGGCCATCTCATCCCACTGCCGCATGCGCAAACTCACCGTGCACAGCGGGTCTTGTTCGAACGCCTCTGCCTCGGCAGCCGACATCACCCCACCCTGATACTCCAAGGTCCGGCGACTGGCTTCGCTCAAGCGCTCGTAGTACCCCGGCTCTTTCAGCGTCAGATACCGCTTGGCTTGCACGTGGTACTCCACCAGCCGCGCCATGCGCTCGCTGAAGCCGACGCTGCGCAAGTAATTGGCGCCCAGCCGTTCATGGCTGACCACGCCAAAGCCGCCCATATTCTCGGCGCCTTCGGCGCAGATGTGTCCGATGTCATGGAAAAAAGCGGCAAGCACCACTTCGTCATCGAAGCCCTCGGCCATCGCGCACTGCGCGGCCTGGGACATGTGCTCGATCTGCGACACCGGCTCGCCGATGTAGTCGGCATCGCCGAAGCGTTCGTAGAGGGCGAAAACCTTGGCGACTGCTTGTTCGTTGGGGCTCATCAGAAGTCTCGCGATGAAGTGGGATGAGTGCTGAATTGTAGACCGCCTTCGCGGGCAAGCCCGCTCCCACAGTGGACAAGGTGATGGACAAATTGTGTGCACACCAACGATCCCTGTGGGAGCGAGCCTGCTCGCGAAGATGCCCTTTCAGGCGGCGGAGATTTACTTGGCCGCCACCTTCTCGGACTTGCCGTCATAACGCTTGCGCCATTCGGTCAAAATCTCGTCGCGATTCTTCGAAGCCCAGGCAAAGTCGTTCTTGATCAAGCGCTGTTCATAGTCAGCTGGCAACTCGGTCTGCGGCTTGGCGATTCCCGGCTGTGCGAGTACGGCGAAGTTTTCTTTATAAAGCTCCATCGCCTCGGGGCTGGCCGAGAAGTCCGCGAGTTTCTTCGCGGCGTCTTCATGTTGGGTACCCTTGATCACGGCCGTGGCTTCGATCTCCCAGCCCAGGCCTTCCTTCGGCAGGATGATGTCCAGCGGCGCGCCCTGGCGCTTGAGCTGGACAGCCGGGTATTCAAAGGAAATACCGATCGGGAACTCCCCCGCCGCCGCCAGTTTGCAGGGCTTGGAACCGGAGTGAACGTACTGGCCGATGTTCTGGTGCAGGCCGTCCATGTAGGCCCAGCCCTGCTTCTCGCCGAAGGTTTGCAGCCAGGCGCTGACGTCAAGGAAACCGGTGCCGGAAGACGCCGGGTTGGGCATGACGATCTTGCCTTTGTACTCTGGCTTGGTCAGGTCTTGCCAGCTCACGGGCTTGCTCAGGCCCTGCTTTTCGGCTTCGACGGTGTTGAAGCAAATGGTCGCGGCCCACACGTCCATGCCGACCCAGGCTGGCGGGTTGGCGGCGTCGCGGTAGTTGCCGCCAATCTTGCCAAGGTCTTTGGGCGCGTAGCTTTGCAGCATGCCTTGCTGGTCGAGGATTGCCAGGCTCGATGCGGCCAAGCCCCATACGGCGTCAGCTTGTGGGCGGTCTTTTTCGGCGAGCAATTTGGCGGTGATGATGCCGGTGGAGTCGCGCACCCATTTGATCTCGACGTCCGGGTTGGCTTTTTCGAACGCCTGCTTGTAGGTCTTGAGTTGCTCGGCTTCGAGGGCGGTGTACACCGTCAACTCGGTTTTCGCCGCAAAGGCGTTCAGGCTGAAAGCGGTGAGGACAGCAGCGGCCAGGGCCATAGGCTTGAACATGATCTTTTCCTGTAGTTGAGTTGAGAGGGTGAATCAGTGACCAGGCGCGGTCTGCCGCCAGGCTTGCGAGCGACGCAGCAAACCGCGCGAAGCCCAGGCCAGCAGCAAGGACACACCCGCCGAGGTGAACAGAATCAGGGTCGACATCGCCGCCGCACCACCGACATTGCCGGCGTCGTCCATGTTCAGGACCGCGACCGCCGCGAGAATGGTGTCGGGGCTATAGAGGAAGATCGCTGCCGAGACGGTGGTCATGGCCGAGACGAACAGGTAGCGCACAATATCCAGCAGCGCCGGCAGGCAAATCGGCACGGTGACCCGCAAGTAATGCCGATAAAGCGGCGCCTTGAGTGACAGCGCGGCGGCTTCGAACTCGGCATCGAGTTGGCGCAGCGCGGTGGTGGCGGTCATTTGCGCAGTGGTCAAATAATGCGCAATGGTGCAGACAACCAGCAGGGTCATGGTCCCGTAGAGCACATGCAGCGGGTTGCCGGTGAGGTTGAAGAAGAAGACGTAACCCAAGCCCAGCACCAGTCCCGGCACCGCCATCGGTACGAAACTGAGCATGCGCAGGGTCAGGTTCAGCCCGCGCTGGCCCTTGGTTTTCTCCATCAAGTAGGCGCCGGTGAAGATCAACAGGCTGCCAATCAGCGCCGTGCATAACGCCATCTTCACGCTGTTGCCATAGGCCAGCCAGCCGCCACCCGCGGTGTCGTTGAACTGGTAGTGGTTGAGCGACAGCGACAGGTTGTACGGCCAGAATTTCACCAGCGATGAGAACACCGCCATGCCGAACACCATTAGCAACGCGGCGCAGATCAGCAGAACCACGACCAGGTAGCAGCCGTCGCGCAGCTTCGACGGTGCCGGTTTAAAGACTTGCGCCCGACCGCTCATGGAATCGCCATGACGCCGGCGCAACCAGGCATCGACCCCGAAACTGAACAGCGCCGGCAGCAACAGCACCATGCCGATCAACGCTCCGCGACCGAACTGTTGCTGGCCGACCACCGCCTTGTAGGCTTCCAGTGCCAGCACTTGATAGTCGCCTCCGACCACCACGGGTACACCGAAGTCAGTAATGGTCAGAGTGAACACCAGACAGAACGCAGCAAATACCGCCTGACGGGTCGCCGGCCAGGTGATGCTGCGAAAGGCTTTTGCCGGACTGGCGCCCATACTCGAGGCGGCATCGAACAGGCGCGCATCCGCCAGGGAAAGCGCTGACAGCAAAATCATCAAGGCGTGTGGGAAGGTGTAGATGACCTCACCCAGAACGATGCCCCAGAAGCCGTAGATGTTATCCGAGAGCAAGCCGCGTAATAGGCCCTGGTTGCCGAACAGATAAACCAGGGCAATCCCCGGCAGCATCGAAGGCGCCATCAGCGGCAATAATGAAATCCCCCGCCAGATGCCCTTGCCGGGAATCAGGGTGCGTTGCAGGGCGTAGGCAAACAGGTAGGCCAGTGGTACGACAATGGCGGCGACGCTGAGAGATACCTTCAGGCTGTTGCCCAGCAACCAATGGAAATTGGCACTGCTGATCAATTCTTGAGCAGCCAGCCAGCCTCCGCCCTGCCCGGCTTCGGCACTGAAGCCGCGCCAGAAGATGGCCAGCAACGGCATCAGTACCGCGACGCCAAGCAGCACCAGCAAAAGGACTTTGCCGCCGACCACGAACAGGCGGTCGCCCAGTTCGGCACGGGAATACTTCCGCACCTGCTTGTGCGTCAGCGACAGCGCGATGTTCGAATTCATCAGGCAAACACCTGCAGGCTCTGTGGCGGCAAGGCCACCATGATCTGCTGCGCGCCAAGACGCGGCATGGCTTCGGGTGCCAGCTCGGCCAACAGTGCGTGGCCAGGCAAATGGTCGAGCTCGAAGCTCATCCGACAGCGATTACCCAGGAAGGTGATTTCGCGAACCCTGGCCGGAAACAGGTTTTCTTCATGCACCGGCGGATTGACGTTGATCGCTTCCGGGCGACAGAACAAACGACCCGAGGCATTTTTTGCGCTGCCGTCGGCCAGGCGCAGGTTCATCCCGCCGACTTGGGCGTGGCTGTCGCTGTTGCGGCTGAAAGGCAGCCAGTTGCCCTGGCCGACGAACTCCGCCACGAACGGCGTGGCCGGACGGTTGTAGATTTCCTGCGGCGTGGCGTACTGCTCGACTTGGCCGTTGTTCATCACGGCAATGCGGTCGGCCATCAGCATGGCCTCGTCCTGGTTGTGGGTAACCATCAGGGTGGTGATGCCGAGGCTGCGCTGCAACTGACGCAGTTCGGTGCACAGGTGCTCACGGACGCGGGCATCGAGTGCCGACATCGGTTCGTCCAGCAGCAACAACGAAGGTGCCGGGGCCAAGGCGCGAGCCAGCGCTACGCGTTGCTGCTGTCCACCGGACAACTGGCCCGGGTACTTTTTCTCACTGCCGCTCAGGCCGACCAGTTCCAGCATCTGACCGACACGCTGACGCACCTGTTCGCGGCCACTGCCGGCCAGACCGTAGGCAATGTTCGCTTCGACGGTGAGATTGGGAAACAGTGCGTAGGACTGAAACAGAATGCCGTAGTCCCGCGCTTGGGGCGCCAGGTGGGAAACGTCGCGATCGCCCAGGTACAGCTCGCCGCTGTCCTGCTTTTCCAGCCCGGCGATGCAACGCAGCAAGGTGGTCTTGCCGCAGCCCGATGGGCCCAACAAACACACCAGCTCACCGGCCGCCACGTCGAGGGAAACGTTATCCAGCGCAGTAAACGCGCCAAAGCGCTTCTGTACACCGCGCACCTTCATCGGTGCGCCAGGGTTGGTCAGGGCAGTTGCGATCGAGTTGTTCATGGACGGACCTCATCTGGCAGATGGGGCCATCCTAGGGTTGTAATGCGTCCGTCATGTGGCAGTGAGGCAAAAACCGCCGATAGTGGTATTCAAGGATTTTGGTTGCCTGGACTGACCTCTTCGCGAGCAGGCTCGCTCCCACAGTTGACCGCACGCCCCTGTGGGAGCGAGCCTGCTCGCGAAGAGGTCGGCATAGACACCAGAGATTCAGGCAGGAGACATTTCCTGCGCCAATCCCAGAAACGCCGCTGGCAACCGCGCGTTTTTTCGCTCCTTGAGGCAGTACAGGTACTCCGGAATCTGCGGCGCATTCTCGATGGTCAGCACGCGCAGTTGCGGATCATGCGGCACTTCCTGGCGGGCAATAATGCTGATGCCGATATTGCGCAACACCGCCTCACGGATCGATTCGCGGCTGCCAATCTCCAGCAGCGGCCCGAAACCGACACCGGCGCTGGCGAGCAACTCTTCGGTCAAACGCCGGGTGGTCGAACCCGGTTCTCGCATCAACAATGTGTGCCCTGCCAATGCGCCCAGCGGCACGTGATCGTGGACCGCCAGTGGATGATTGCGATGCACCGCCAGCACCAGCGGATCGCTGCCCAGCACCCGTCGAATCAGCCGCGCATCCTCCAGCAACTGCGAAGATGCCGCAACATCCACCCGGTACTCCTCCAAAGCTTCGAGCACCTGCTGGGAGTTGCCGATTTCCACCGACACTTCCACCTGCGGCAGGCGTTCGCGGAAGGTTTTCACCAAGTCGAGGATGTAGTACGGCGCCGTAGCGGCGATGCGCAACATGCCCTGGACCTGCCCGCTGTTACGCAGGAAGAACTCGATGTCGGCTTCCTGTTGCAGCAGTCCCTTGACCATCGGCAACAGCCGCGCGCCCTCATCGCTGACGCTCAGGCGACGGCCGCCCCGGTAGAACAACTCAACTGAGTACTGGCTTTCCAGGTTGCGAATCTGGGTGGTCACCGTGGGTTGGCTCAAACCGAGCTTTTTCGCTGCCAGGGTGATGCTGCCCAGGCGGGCGACCATGTAAAACGCCTTCAGCTCGGCACTCAGCACAACTGTCCCTCATCGTTTATTTGCGCAGCAGGCGCAAGCCATTGAACACCACCAACAGGCTCACACCCATGTCAGCGAACACCGCCATCCACATGGTGGCGAGCCCGGCGAAGGTTACCCCAAGAAAGATCGCCTTGATGACCAATGCCAGGGCAATGTTCTGCTTGAGGATGCTCGAGGTTTGTCGCGACAGACGAATGAAAGTCGGAATTTTGCGCAGATCGTCGTCCATCAGGGCGACATCGGCGGTTTCGATTGCCGTGTCTGTGCCAGCGGCAGCCATGGCGAAACCAATTTCGGCGCGCGCCAGTGCGGGCGCATCGTTGATGCCGTCACCGACCATGCCAACGTTATGGCCCTGAGCATACAGTGCTTCGATGGCTTGCAATTTATCAGAGGGCAGCAGATCCCCTTGTGCCTGGTCGATGCCAACCTGCGCGGCAATCGCCTCGGCGGTGTAGAAATTGTCGCCGGTCAGCATCAGGGTCTTGATGCCCAGGTCATGTAGTTGCTGGATCGCTTCGCGACTGGACTCCTTCACTGTGTCGGCCACGGCAAACAGCGCCAATGGGCCGGATGAATCGAGTAGTAGCACTACGGATTTACCCTGTTTTTCCAGCGCGAACAGTGTCTGTTCCAGCTCCGGTGAGCACAGGTTCAGGTCTTCGACCAGCCGATGGTTGCCCAAGTGATAGGTTTGGCCGTTGATGTCACCGCGCACTCCACGCCCGGCCAGCGCCTCGAAGTTATCCACAATCAACAGCGGGTGTTGTTTATCCACAGCGGCATTGGCGATGGCCAACGACACCGGGTGATCCGATCGACCGGCCAGTGCTGCGGCAATTGCCGGCACCGAGGCATCGGCCTTGGGATCAAGCTCCAGATAATCAGTCTGCACCGGCTTGCCGTGGGTAATCGTGCCGGTCTTGTCCAGCGCCAGATAGTCGAGCTTGTAGCCACCCTCCAGATAAACACCGCCCTTCACCAGAATACCTTTGCGCGCCGCCGCCGCGAGGCCGCTGACGATGGTCACCGGCGTGGAAATCACCAAGGCACAAGGACAGGCGACAACCAGCAGGACCAGCGCGCGGTAGATCCAGTCAAACCAAAGCGCATTCATGAACAGCGGTGGAATCACCGCCACCGCCAGGGCCAGGACAAACACCGCCGGGGTGTAGATTTTCGAGAAGCGGTCAACGAAGCGCTGGGTCGGCGCCCGCGCGCCTTGAGCCTGTTCGACGGCGTGAATGATCCGCGCCAGCGTCGAATGGTTCGCTTCAGCAGTCACGGCATATTCCAGGGAACCGGCCTGATTGATGGTGCCTGCGAATACCTTGTCGCCAACGGTTTTCTCCACCGGCAGGCTTTCACCCGTGATCGGTGCCTGGTTGATGGTCGAACTGCCCGACACCACTTCACCGTCCAGGCCAATCCGCTCACCGGGGCGTACCCGCACCCGCGCGCCGAGTTCGATGGACTTGACGTTTTGCGCAATCCAGCGGCCATCGGCTTGCAACACCGTGGCCTGCTCCGGCGCCATCTGCATCAGGCCGCTGATTGCATTGCGCGCCCGGTCCAGCGACTTGGCTTCGATCAGCTCGGCCACGGTAAACAGGAACATCACCATCGCTGCTTCCGGCCATTGCCCGATCAGGATTGCACCGGTCACCGCAATGCTCATCAAGGCGTTGATGTTCAGGTTGAGGTTCTTCAGGGCAATCCAGCCCTTCTTGTAGGTTGCGAGGCCGCCACTGAGGATCGAGACCAGAGCGATGACCGCCACCACCCAGTTCGGTGCAGCACTGGTGAAGTGAATCACTTCGGCCACCAGCGCACCCAGACCCGATAACGCCAATGGCCACCAGGGCTTTTTCACCGGCGCCGGGGCGGGCGCTTCAACACCCTGCTCCAGCGGCTCGGCTTGCATGCCGAGGGACTTGATGGCGTCGATGATCGGTGCAGTGCCTGGCAAGTCGTGGGTTACGCCGAGCACACGGTTGATCAGGTTGAATTCCAGCTGCTGCACACCCGCCAGTTTGCCGAGTTTGTTCTGGATCAGCGTTTGCTCGGTCGGGCAATCCATGGCCTCGATGCGGAAGCTGCTAAGCCGCGAGTTGGCGGTCGGCGTTTCGTTCAACTTGATCAGCGACGGCGCCGCCACTTTGGCGGAACAGCAGGAATCCCCGGGGCCGCCATGCTCATGTTTGTGCGCAGGCTGAAATTTATGGCTGTGATCGTGATCAGCCTCGGGTTTGTGGGTGTGAAGGGAGTCGCTCATCGGGTCGCGTCCTTGAAGGTGCCTGTTGCCAAGTAAAGACCCTGTAGCCACTATAGGGTCAAGCACCTATTTGGAGATTGCCGTGATGAAGATTGGAGAGCTGGCCAAACTCACTGACTGCGCCGTGGAAACCATTCGCTACTACGAACGCGAGAACCTGCTGCCGGAGCCGGCCCGCAGCGACGGCAACTACCGGGTCTATACCCAGGCCCACGCTGAACGCCTGACCTTCATCCGCAACTGCCGCACCCTCGACATGACCCTTGAAGAAATTCGCAGCCTGCTGGCCTTTCGCGACAGTCCGCAGGATCAATGTGAAAGCGTGAATGCGCTGATCGACGAGCATATCCATCACGTCAAGGCGCGGATCGATGGTTTGCTGGCGTTGCAGACACAACTGCTCGACCTGCGCCAACGCTGTGGCGAAGGGCCGGATGTTGATCAATGCGGGATTTTGCAGAGGCTGGAAGTGAGTGGCGGGGTTGTGGCGACCGAGGTTGAGCATTCACATGTCGGCCGTAGCCACGGCCATTAGTAGTAGAGGATCGTTCCCATGCTCCGCGTGGGAATGCATCCCGTGACGCTCCGCGTCACAGTGGACGCGGAGCGTCCATGGCGGCATTCCCACGCAGAGCGTGGGAACGATCTGACGGCAGGCTTCAGACCGCCATTGGCGCGGTCATCGGCGCATGGTGTTCATAGCCTTCCAGCGAGAAATCACTCGGTTCCACCAGTTCCAGCCACTCCGGCTGGTAAACACCCGTCTTGGCAAACTCCGGTACGCGGTCGGAAATCACCAGCTTGGGCATCGGGAACGGCTCGCGCTTGAGCTGTTCGTTGAGCATGTCCAGGTGATTTTCGTAAACGTGGGCGTCGCCGATGAAATAGGTAAACCAGCGCGGCGTGTAGCCGGTCAGGCGACCGATCAGGCTTAGCAGCGCGGCGCCCTCGGTGAGGTTGAACGGCGTGCCCAGGCCCAAGTCGTTCGAACGGATGTAGAGGGTCAGGGAAATCTCCCTGGTCTCGACATTCGGGTGGAACTGGTACAGCAGATGGCACGGCGGCAGGGCCATTTCATCGAGTTGTGCGACGTTCCAGCCGTGAAACAGGATACGGCGGCTGCCCGGATCCTTGATGATGGTGTCGACGCACTGGCGAACCTGATCGATGGCCTTGTACAACACCACGTAGGCCTGGCCATCCTCTTCACCTTCGGCAATCTGGCGATAACCCTGCTTCAGGGTTTGCTCGATGGCGGCCGGGTTGCTGACCGGGATCTGCTTGTACGCCGGCCATTTACGCCATTGCACGCCGTAGATCTCGCCGAGGTCGTCTTCACCCTGGCGGAACGGGTTGGCGAGCCACTGGGCGTTTTCATTGGCGTTCTGGTCCCAGACCTTGCAGCCCAACGCACGGAATTGCGCGGCATTGTTCACGCCACGCAGAAAACCGCACATCTCGCCAATGGCCGATTTGAAGGCCATCTTGCGTGTGGTGATCGCCGGGAAACCTTCCTGCAGGTCGTAACGCAGCATGGCACCCGGGAAGCTGATGGTGTTCACGCCGGTGCGATTGGCCTGTTTGGTGCCGTTCTTGATGACGTGGGCGACCAGTTCGAGATATTGCTTCATGAATTACCTGTGTCCTTGAACCCGCAGCATCGCTGCGGGATTCGAATTTTATACAGCTGCCGCTGGAGTCGCCGGGGCGCGGTGATACGCCAGCCAGATCAGGAACAACCCGCCGACGATCATCGGCACGCAGAGCACCTGGCCCATGGTTAGCCAGTTCCAGGCCAGATAGCCCAGTTGCGCATCCGGTACGCGGACGAACTCGACGATGAAACGGAAGATGCCATAGAACAGCGCGAACATCCCCGATACCGCCATGGTCGGCCGCGGTTTGCGCGAAAACAGCCACAGGATCAGGAACAGCGCGACGCCTTCGAGCGCAAACTGATACAGCTGCGACGGGTGACGTGCCAATTGTGCCGGATCAGTCGGGAAGACCATCGCCCACGGCACATCGGTAGCCTTGCCCCACAACTCGGCATTGATGAAGTTGCCGATCCGCCCGGCACCCAGGCCGATCGGCACCATCGGCGCGACGAAGTCCATCAGCTGGAAAAACGACTTGTTGTTCTTTTTACCGAACCACAAGGCTGCCAACATCACGCCGATGAACCCGCCGTGGAACGACATCCCGCCCTTCCACACTTCAAAGATCAACAGCGGGTTGGCGATATAAGCACTCAAATCGTAGAACAGCACATAACCCAGGCGACCACCGACAATCACCCCCATCGACATCCAGAACACCATGTCGGAGAGCTTCTCCTTGGTCCAGGTCGAGTCGAAACGGTTCAGCCGGCGCGACGCCAGCAGCCAGGCGCCGCCGATGCCGATCAGGTACATCAACCCGTACCAGTGGATTTTCAGCGGACCGATGGCCAAGGCCACCGGGTCGATCTGCGGGTAAGGCAGCATTGCGACTCCTCATGAGTTCAAATCAATTCCCGGGCGACGCTGTCACCTCAGGATTAAGCCAGGATTGTGTCGTGCGTCAGAGCAGATGCTTCAGACTAGAAACTTCAGGCCAACGCCAAACAGCAAAGCGGCAAACAGTCTTTTCAGCAACCTTGGCGACAGATTGTGCGCCAGTCGCGCGCCGAAGCGGGCGAAGACCATGCTGGTCAGGGCAATGCCCAACAGCGCCGGCAAATAAATGAAACCGAGACTATGGGCCGGAAGCAACGGATCGTGCCAGCCCAGAATCATGAAAAATAATGCACTGGACAGCGCAATCGGCAGGCCGCAGGCAGAGGACGTGGCGACCGCTTGCTGCATCGGCACGCTGCGCCAGGTCAGGAACGGCACGGTCAGTGACCCGCCACCAATCCCGAAAATCGCAGAAGCCCAGCCAATTACGCTGCCGGCTACGGTCAGACCGAGTTTACCCGGCACCGTTCGACTGGCCTTGGGCTTGAGTTCCAACGCCAACTGCGCAGCAATGACCAAGGCAAACACGCCGATGATCTTTTGCAGGTTGGGCCCGGAGATCGCTTCTGCAGTCAGCGCGCCAAAACCCGCACCGATCAGAATGCCCAGGGTCATCCACGCAAAAATTGGCCAGCGTACCGCTCCACGGCGATGGTGCTCCCGAATGGCGTTGACCGAGGTAAAGATAATCGTCGCCAGCGAGGTGCCTACGGCCAGGTGCGTGAGGATCGACGGATCAAACCCCTGCGCCTTGAAGCTGAATACCAGCACCGGGACAATGATGATTCCGCCCCCCACGCCGAACAGCCCGGCCAGCACTCCGGCACAGGCGCCGAGCGCCAGATAGAGCAGAAATTCCATGCTTTTCCCCTCCCAACCCCAAAATCGGAGCGGCATGGTAACGGATGCATGGCCTCGGGCTCCACTGGATGGCGATGGATACCCGCACGATGACTGCGTAGAGTGGGGAAAAAACACACAAGGATCACCTTATGTGCCTGATTGTTTTTGCTTGGCGACCGGGCCACGCCCAACCGCTGATCGTGGCGGCTAACCGCGACGAATTTTATGCCCGCCCCAGCCTGCCACTGGCGCAATGGCCCGAGGCCCCCCAGGTGCACGCCGGGCGAGACCTGGAGGCGGGAGGAACCTGGCTCGGTCTCGGCGCCAACGGGCGCTTTGCGGCGCTGACCAACATCCGCGATCCGCATCGACCGCCAGGGCGCCGGTCTCGCGGTGAGTTAGTGGCGGGATTCCTCACCAAAGATGTGCCAATTGATGACTATTTAGCCGACGTTGTCGCCCGTTCGCCTGAATATGGCGGATTTAACTTACTGATCGGCAACGCTAATGAGTTGTGGCATTTCAATGCGCGGGAATCGGAAGCGGTGATGCTACCGCCGGGGATCTACGGCCTGTCGAACGCCGGGCTGGATACGCCGTGGCCGAAACTGCTCAGGGCCAAGGCAGCACTGGGCGAGGTACTGGATGATCCGCAACCGCAGTCTTTGCTGGCCTTGCTCAGCGATTCACAGCAAGCGCCGTTTGCAGACCTGCCAGACACCGGAGTGGGGTTGGCCACCGAGACGCTGCTGTCGAGTGTGTTTATTGCCAGCCAGAGTTATGGGACGCGGGCGAGTACGGCGTTGATTGTGCGGGCGGATGGCTCGCGGCATTTGGTCGAACGGAGTTTTGGGCCGTTTGGCGGGCATTTGGGGGAAGTCGAGATCAGGCTTGGTTAAATGTCGCCAGTACCGGCTCTTTCGCGAGCAGGCTCGCTCCCACATTTGATCTCCAACGCTCACTGCTCAGCGAAGATCCCTGTGGGAGCGAGCCTGCTCGCGAAGGGGGTGTCGCCAATTCAGAGAGGCTTGATCGCCGCCGGATTGATCATCCGTGCCAACCCCAGGTTCTTCAGCGCCAATTGCAGCGAGCTGTGGATAACTTGCGGGTTGTCGATGGTCATCAGTTCGGCGAGCAGCTGCTTGGCCTTGCTCAAGTTGATCTGGCGCAGCATCCACTTCACCTTCGGCAAGTTGGTGGCGTTCATCGACAAGCTGTCGAAACCCATCGCCATCAATAGCACCGCCGCCGCCGGGTCACCGGCCATCTCGCCGCAGATACTCACTGGCTTGCCTTCGGCATGGGCGTCACGCACTACGGTTTGCAGGGCTTGCAGCACCGCCGGGTGCAGGTAGTCGTATAGGTCGGCTACTCGCGGGTTGTTACGGTCCACGGCCAACAGATACTGGGTCAGGTCGTTGGAACCAACCGACAGGAAGTCCACCTGCCGCGCCAGCTCCTTGGTCTGGTACACCGCTGCCGGAATCTCGATCATCACGCCAATCGGTGGCATCGGCACGTCGCAACCTTCGTCGCGAACCTCGCCCCAGGCCCGGTGGATCAGGTGCAGGGCTTCTTCCAGCTCATGGGTACCGGAGATCATCGGCAGCAGAATCCGCAGGTTGTTCAAGCCTTCACTGGCCTTGAGCATGGCGCGGGTCTGCACCAGGAAGATTTCCGGGTGGTCGAGGGTGACACGAATGCCGCGCCAGCCGAGGAACGGGTTGTCTTCCTTGATCGGGAAGTACGACAGCGACTTGTCGCCGCCGATGTCCAAGGTACGCATGGTCACTGGCTGTGGGTGAAAAGCGGCCAGCTGTTCGCGGTAGATCGCCAGCTGTTCCTTTTCACTCGGGAAGCGCTGGTTGATCATGAATGGCACTTCGGTGCGGTACAGACCGACGCCTTCGGCGCCGCGCTTTTGCGCGCGCGCCACGTCCGCCAACAGGCCAGTGTTGACCCAGAGCGGCATGCGGTGGCCATCGACCGTGATGCACGGCAGATCGCGCAGCGCATCCAGCCCGAGGGCCAGTTGCTTTTCTTCTTCGACCACCTCGGCGAACTGCTTGCGCAGCACGTCGCTGGGGTTGGTGTAGACCTCGCCGCGGTGACCGTCGACGATCATGCCTATGCCGTCGACCTTGGAATACGGCAGGTCCACCAGGCCCATCACCGTTGGAATGCCCATGGCCCGGGCAAGGATCGCAACGTGGGAGTTACCGGAGCCAAGCACCGAAACCAGGCCCACCAGCTTGTTTTCCGGAACCTCGCCGAGCATGGCCGGCGTCAGCTCCTCGCTGACCAGGATGGTGTTGTCGGGATAGACCAGGGTTTGCTGGCGCTCTTCCTGCAAATAAGCGAGCAGGCGACGACCGAGGTCCTTGACGTCCGACGCACGCTCACGCAAGTAAGCGTCGTCCATCAATTCGAAGCGGTTGACGTGATCGGTGACCACTTGGCGCAACGCGCCCTGGGCCCACTGCCCGGTCTTGATCACGGTGGTCACTTCGCTGCCAAGCGCCGCATCGTCGAGCATCATCAGGTAGACGTCGAACAACGCGCGCTCTTCCGGGCGCAATTGCGTGGCGAGCTTGGCGGACAACGCACGCATGTCAGCGCGCACACCTTCGATGGCGGTCTTGAACAGACCCAGTTCCGCTTCGATGTCGGTGATGGTCTTGTCGGGCACCACGTCCAGGTCGGCCGGCGGCAGCATGACCACCGCCGTACCGACCGCCGCGCCGGGCGAGCCCGGCACGCCGATGAACTTGGCTTCCTGGATACCCTTGCCCTGCCGGCCCAGGCCACGGATCGAACCGGTGGCCTCGGCGTGGGCGATAACCCCGGCGAGTTGCGCGCTCATGGTCACGAGGAAGGCTTCTTCGCCTTCATCGAACTGGCGGCGCTCTTTTTGCTGGATAACCAACACACCGACGACACGGCGGTGGTGGATGATTGGCGCCCCGAGGAACGAAGCGTAGCGCTCTTCACCAGTTTCGGCGAAGTAGCGGTAGCGCGGGTGATCCGCGGCGTTTTCGAGGTTCAGGGGTTCTTCACGCGTGCCGACCAAACCCACCAGACCTTCATTGGGCGCCATGCTGACCTTGCCAATCGAGCGCTTGTTCAAGCCCTCGGTAGCCATCAACACAAAGCGGTTGGTCTCGGGATCAAGCAGGTAGACCGAGCAGACCTGGCTGCCCATGGCCTCTTTGACGCGCAACACAATAATCCCCAACGCCGCCTTGAGATCCTTGGCGGAGTTAACTTCCTGGACGATCTTGCGCAGCGTATTGAGCATGGCTCGGGGTCGAACTCCGTCGTCAGTCGCGCGCTAAAAGGCGCGGGGCAAGCTCTTTGAGGGCGCGTCGATACACCTCGCGCTTGAATGTCACCACCTGGCCCAACGGATACCAATAACTGACCCAGCGCCAGCCATCGAATTCCGGTTTACCGGTCAAATCCATCCGCACCCGCTGCTCATTGGAGATCAGGCGCAGGAGAAACCATTTCTGCTTCTGGCCGATGCACAGCGGTTGGCTGTGCGTCCTGACCAGACGTTGCGGCAAACGATAGCGCAACCAGCCCCGAGTGCAGGCGAGTATTTCAACATCTTCGCGCTCCAGGCCCACTTCTTCGTTCAGCTCGCGGTACAAGGCGTCTTCCGGCGTCTCCTGGGGGTTGATCCCGCCTTGAGGAAACTGCCAGGCATCTTGATTGATACGGCGAGCCCATAGCACCTGGCCGGCATCATTCGTGAGAATGATCCCGACATTAGGACGGAAACCATCGGGGTCGATCACGGCAACAACCTCGCAAACGCATGTCATCGCATTGTTCCACAAAGGTTGTTAAGGCAGCAACGCGCCGGCCTACGTTATGTGCACTCTTGTGAAAAGTCCGTATTCTGGACGCCTTTCTACAGACTTTTCAGCGAGTAACTGCAATGCGGCTGGCTTTATTCGACTTGGACAACACGCTTCTGGGCGGCGACAGTGACCATGCCTGGGGCGATTACCTTTGTGAACGCGGCTTCCTCGACGCCGTCGCCTACAAGGCCCGTAACGATGAGTTCTACCAGGACTACCTGGCTGGCAAGCTCGATAACGACGCCTACCTGAACTTCTGCCTGGAAGTGCTCGGCCGTACCGAGATGGCCACACTGGATCTATGGCACAGCGACTACATGCGCGACTGCATCGAACCGATCCTGCTGCCCAAGGCGATCGAGTTGCTGGCCCAACACCGCGATGCCGGCGACAAACTGGTGATCATCACCGCCACCAACCGCTTCGTGACCGGCCCGATTGCCGCGCGCCTGGGCGTCGAGACCCTGATCGCCACCGAATGCGAAATGCAGGACGGCCGGTACACCGGGCGCAGTACCGATGTACCGTGCTTCCGTGAAGGCAAGGTGACAAGGCTCAATCGCTGGCTGGAAGAAACCGGGCACAACCTCGAGGACAGCTACTTTTATAGCGACTCGATGAATGACCTGGCATTGCTGGAGCAGGTGGCGAACCCGGTGGCGGTCGATCCGGATCCGAACTTGCGCGCCGAGGCCGAGAAGCGGGGCTGGCCAGTAATCAGTCTGCGCGGCTGATATTGCCTTCGCGAGCAGGCTCGCTCCCACAGTGGATGTGTGAACGACACAATTCCCTTGTGGGAGCGAGCCTGCTCGCGAATGGGGCAACACGGTTTAAAGGGTTAAACCGGTTTGGCGCCCATTAACCCGGCAATCGCCACAAAGCAGACAAAACTGAACAACGCCAAGGCAAAGGTAAATCTGCCCACCCCACCCGGCGTCTTGCGCACCTTGTTCAGCCTTACCAACAACCAGAACCACGCCAGCGCCGCCACGGTGTAAAGCACACTGGAAGCCAGCAACCAGGTCTGCCCCAACGGCCAGCCCACCAAGTGCACCATCCACCAACCGGTAAACGGCATGCTCAGCAATGCCAGCCCCATCAACAGCCAGACGAACACCCGTGGCCGTTGCAGCGTACGGCTGCCCGCTGTCGCGTCGCCGTTACGCCGGGTTCGCCAGACCCAAATCCCCAGGCCCAGCGCACAGACCAGCAACACCACCGTCGCCACCGTGTGCGCCGCTTTCAGGGCCGTCAACGTTTCCATGGTTCGATTTCCTTAAGGGCCTGCCCATCAGCGTAGCCGCTCAGCCAAGAAACAACTGATAGGCCGGGTTGTCGGTTTCGTCCCAGAACGGGTAGCCAATTTCTTCCAGTGCTGCCGGCACCAGGTGACGCTCCTCATGGGGCACCTGCAGGCCCGCGACCACACGACCATCGGCCGCACCGTGGTTACGATAGTGGAACATGGAAATGTTCCAGCGCCCGCCGAGCTTGTTGAGGAAGTTGAACAGCGCGCCCGGACGCTCCGGGAATTCGAAGCGCAGGATCACTTCATCGACCACATGTGCCGCGCGACCGCCGACCATGTGGCGGATGTGCAACTTGGCCAGTTCGTTGTCGGTCAGGTCGACGACCGGAAAGCCCTGCTCGCCCAGGCTGGCGATCAGCGCGCGACGCGGGTCGGTTTCCGGATGAGTCTGCACCCCGACAAAGATGTGCGCTTCGCTGCCAGTGTTGTAGCGGTAGTTGAATTCGGTGATCTGGCGCTTGCCGATGGCTTCGCAGAACGCCTTGAAACTCCCCGGCTGTTCAGGGATGGTCACGGCGATGATGGCTTCACGGCCTTCGCCCAGTTCAGCGCGCTCGGCAACATGGCGCAGGCGGTCAAAATTGACGTTGGCCCCGGAGTCGATGGCCACGAAGGTCTGGCCGGTGACGCCGCGGGACTCGACGTACTTCTTGATCCCGGCCACGCCCAAGGCGCCGGCAGGTTCGGTGATCGAACGGGTATCGTCGTAGATGTCCTTGATCGCCGCACAGATTTCGTCGGTACTGACGGTGATGACTTCGTCGACGTAGTCTTTGCAGATATCAAAAGTGTGCTGGCCGATCTGGGCCACCGCGACGCCATCGGCGAAGATGCCCACGGTCGGCAATACCACACGCTCACCCGCCGCCATGGCGGCTTGCAGGCAATTGGAGTCGTCCGGCTCGACACCGATGACCTTGATGTCCGGCCGCAGATACTTCACGTACGCCGCGATACCGGCGATCAGGCCGCCGCCACCGACTGGAACGAAGATCGCATCCAGGGGCGCCGGGTGTTGGCGCAAGATTTCCATCGCCACTGTGCCCTGCCCGGCAATGGTGTGGGGATCGTCGTAGGGGTGAATGTAGACGTAGCCTTTTTCGTCGACCAGTTTCAACGAGTAGGCCAGGGCCTCCGGAAACGAATCGCCGTGCAGCACCACTTTGCCACCGCGCGAACGCACGCCTTCGACCTTGATCTCGGGCGTGGTCTTGGGCATGACGATGGTGGCTTTCACGCCCAGGACCTTGGCCGCCAGGGCCAGGCCTTGCGCGTGATTACCCGCCGAAGCGGTAACCACGCCGCGAGCGCGCTCTTCATCGCTCAGCTGCGTCAGCTTGTTGTAGGCGCCGCGAATCTTGAACGAGAACACGGGCTGCAAGTCTTCACGCTTGAGCAAAATCTCGTTGCCCAGCCGCTCGGAGAGCTGGCGAGCAGTCTGCAATGGGGTTTCTACGGCAACGTCATAAACGCGCGAGGTGAGGATCTTTTTGACGTACTGTTCAAGCATCGGAAAGCATCACTGAGCGGGTTGGGCAGGATCAAGGAGTCTAACCCGGCTTTTAGCCGCACGACCACCTGTTGTAGGAGCGAGCATGCTCGCGAGAAACCCAAAGGCGCTGCGGGGTGCCTGGTTTCACGCGTTATCGTTCACGGCTATCGCGAGCATGCTCGCTCCTACAGGGAACAGTCACGGACCGCCAATCGGACAATGACCTTCCCTGCCCCGAGGCCTATAATGCCAGCCTTTCGTTCTCTCTTCGGCACTTCGGAGCCCGCATGACCCAGGATCAACTCAAACAGGCAGTAGCCCAGGCCGCCGTCGACTTCATCCTCCCGAAACTCGACGACAAGAGCATCGTTGGGGTCGGCACCGGCTCCACCGCCAACTGCTTCATCGATGCCCTGGCCAAGCACAAGGGCGCGTTCGATGGCGCGGTCGCCAGCTCCGAAGCCACCGCCGCACGCCTCAAGGGCCACGGGATCCCGGTCTATGAGCTCAATACGGTCAGCGACCTGGAGTTCTACGTCGACGGCGCCGACGAGAGCGACGAGCACCTGAACCTGATCAAGGGCGGCGGCGCAGCCCTGACCCGTGAGAAAATCGTCGCGGCCGTGGCCAAGACCTTCATCTGCATCGCCGACGCCAGCAAACTGGTGCCCGTCCTCGGCGCCTTCCCGCTGCCCGTGGAAGTGATCCCGATGGCCCGCAGCCACGTGGCCCGCCAGCTGGTGAAACTCGGCGGTGATCCGGTCTACCGTGAAGGTGTAGTCACCGACAACGGCAACATCATCCTCGATGTGTTCAATCTGGAGATCACCAATCCGGTGGAACTGGAGTCGCAGATCAATGCGATCGTCGGCGTGGTCACCAACGGCTTGTTCGCGGCGCGCCCGGCGGATCTGTTGTTGCTGGGCACGAGCGAAGGTGTGAAAACCCTGCGCGCCGAGTAAAACATACGCCCCCTTGTGGGAGCGGGCTTGCTCGCGAATGCGGTGTGCCAGTCAACAGAGATGTCACTGACACACCGCATTCGCGAGCAAGCCCGCTCCCACAGTTGATTTGCGGTGTTTGTTAGTTCTGCGGTGGTTTCTTGAAGACGTAGAAAAGATTCGGTTCACTCACCAGGTACATCGTACCGTCGTCGTCCATGGCGATACCTTCCGCTTGCGGTACGGTCTTTTGCAGACCTTGCCGACCCTTGTTCAGTGACATGGTGCTCAGCGGTCGACCATCCACATCCAGCTCCAGAATCAGCCGCGACTCGTCGGACAGCGCCAGCAAGTGCCCGCTGCGCTCGTCGTATTGCAGGCTCGACAAATCCCGCACAAACATCCCGGCGTCGCGCTTGGGATTGTTGACCACATGTACCGCGTAGGACTTTTCCGGATTGAAATGCGGAAAGCCGTGCACTTCGTAGATCAGCATCGGGTCGCGCTCCTTGGCGACAAACAAGCGCTTGCCTACCGAATCGTAAGCCAAGCCTTCGAACCCCTTGTTGCCGCTCATGTGCACACCGAGGGTCATCTGTTCCGCGTCCGCAGCGTCGAGAAAGCTGGTGTCATGCTCCAGATGGATCTTGATCAGGCGCTGCTGGCGCTCGTCCGTGATCACGTAGGTGTCGGCGCTGATGAACTCGACAGCTTCAGGATCACCAAAACCGACCAACGCGATGCGCCGCAAGATCCTGCCGTCGAGCGACAGTTCGATCAATTCGGAGTTTTGATTGGTGACCGTGAACAGGCTTTTGCGCACCGGGTCGTAGGTCAAGGCTGAAACATCATCGTCCAGCCCTTCAATGACCTGCCCCTCCAGCACCACCCGATACTGATCCAGGCCGATGGACTGGGTGCTCATCGGCTGCCAGAGCGTGCGCAGGTTGAACCAGGTGCGCTCGAACAGGCGTAAATGCTGCCCGAACGCGATCAATACGCTCAGGGCAATCACCGACAGGAGCAACAGCAGAGGTTTGGGGCGGGCTAATCGGCGCATTCAGGCGGGCTCGGCTTCAGGACAGGCGGATGAAATATCACGCCTGCCTGAACTGAAGCTTAATGGCCATTGGCCTGATCCTACAACCAGAGGCGAAAAAGCCTACACGAAAAGTTGATTATTTCTGCTTTTCGAAACGGTAAAACAGGTTTGGCTCACTCACGATGTACATCGTGCCGGCCTCATCCATGGTCACGCCTTCAGCCCGTGGGATGGTTTTTTTCAAGCCGTTGAAGCCACCCAGCAAGGTCATGAAGCTGACCTGTTCGCCTTTCTCGTCCAGCTCCAGCAACAGGTGGGAGTCAGCGGACAACACCAGGGTGTGGCCCGTGCGCGGATCGATGGCAAGGGCAGACAGGTTGCGGATGTCCAGCTCGTCACTGGCCAGCTTTTGCTTGTCGCCGCTGAGCGTCGTGCCGTCGCCTTTCCAGGTGAACAGCGCGGGCGGACGCTCTTCGCCGAGCAGCATTTGCTGATTGCGCGCATCCCATACGACCGCCTCAAACGCCTTGTTCTGGTCTTTCGAAGGGCCAAGGTCGAACTTCGGGAAATCAGCGAAGTTCAGCTCGCGAGTGCCGGCATCGACCTTGACGAGGGAGATCTGGTGGTCACGCTCATCGACAATGGCCAGCATTCCATTGCCCAGCGCTGTTACCCCTTCAGGATTGCTCCAGCCTACCAAGGGCATTTTGCGCAGCACATCGCCTTGCAGCGACAACTCGACCAGGAACGGGTTCTTACCCATTACCGAAAACAGGGTTTTGGTCTGGGCATCGTAGGTGACGTCCGACGCCTCGTCCTTTTCCATGCCCGGAAGTGGCTTGGCGTCGATCACCGCATGATAGTCCGGCAGCCAGACGCTGCCCTGACGTTCGGCCGGGCTTTCAAAACGCTCCAGCACCCAGAGCACGCCGCGGTCATCCCAATGCATGGCAAACGCCAAACCGTAGGCAGCGGCGACCAGCAGCAACAGCCAGGAATACCAACGCAGGGCAAAGCGCGAGCGACGGGCAGGTTTGAGCGACGAGATTGGTTGAGTGGCCATCAGGGCATGCGTTCCAGAAATTCAGGCTAGGGGTAATAGCACAATTGGGCCCGGCTCAGATGCCGAAAGCCGTGGAAATTATCCAGACATCATGTGAAAAAAACGGGAAATGGCGGGATAGGAGCAGTCGCACACCCTAATGTAGGAGCGAGCATGCTCGCGATGGTCGCCAACGATAACGCTGGATACCAGGCATCCCGCGTCGATCTCGGGTACATCGCGAGCATGCTCGCTCCTACAAAGGGTTTGCGTTGCTTAGCGAACGCTGCTGGTGAAGCTGCTTGCGCCCGGCAGTTCCAGGACGATCTCGTCGCCGACATTCAGCGGACCCACGCCCACCGGTGTGCCAGTGAGGATCACGTCACCGGCCTGCAGCGAAAAGCAACCGGCCATGTGCTGGATCATCGGCACGATCGGGTTGAGCATCGCACTGCTGTTGCCATCCTGGCGCACTTCGCCGTTGATGGTCAGGCGGATGCCGATGTCGGTCAGGTCGGCGAAGGTGCTGCCGGAAACGAACGGGGCAATCACTGCTGCGCCGTCGAAGGACTTGGCGATTTCCCAGGGCAGGCCCTTGGATTTCAGCTCGGCCTGCTTGTCGCGCAGGGTCAGGTCCAGGGCCGGGGCGAAGCCGGAGATGGCGTCCAGCACTTCTTCAACGCTGGGCTTGGTCGACAACGGCTTGCCAATCAGTACGGCGATTTCCGCTTCGTAATGCACCGAGCCACGCTCGGTCGGAATGCTGAAACCGCCTTCCAGCGGCACCACACAACTGCCCGGCTTGATGAACAGCAGCGGCTCGGTCGGCACCGGGTTGTCCAGTTCCTTGGCGTGTTCGGCGTAGTTACGGCCGATGCACACCACTTTCCCCAGCGGGAAGTGAATACGCGTACCGTCGACATACTGGTGCTGATAGCTCATGGACCGACTCCTGGTTCGTAGCTCTTAAAGTCAAACAGCGAAAATCTTGCCCGGGTTCATGATCCCGTTCGGGTCGAACACCGCCTTGACCGCTTTCATGTACTCGATCTCAACCGGGGAGCGGCTGTAGGTCAGGTAATCACGCTTGGTCATGCCCACGCCGTGTTCGGCGGAAATCGAGCCGTTGTACTTCTCGACAGTTTCGAACACCCACTTGTTGACGGTTGCGCACTTGGCGAAGAACTCGTCCTTGCTCAAGTTATCCGGCTTGAGAATGTTCAAGTGCAGGTTGCCGTCGCCGATGTGACCAAACCAGACGATTTCGAAGTCTGGGTAGTGTTCGCCGACGATCGCGTCGATTTCCTTGAGGAATGCCGGCACTTTCGACACGGTCACCGAAATGTCGTTCTTGTACGGCGTCCAGTGGGAAATGGTTTCGGAAATGTATTCGCGCAGTTTCCACAGGTTCTGCAACTGGGTTTCGCTCTGGCTCATCACACCGTCCAGGACCCAGCCCTGCTCGACACAGTGCTCGAACGTTTCCAGGGCGTGGTTGGCCACTTCTTCGGTGGTCGCTTCGAATTCCAGCAGCGCGTAGAACGGGCAATTGGTTTCGAACGGAGCCGGCACATCACCACGGCCCATGACCTTGGCCAGGGCCTTGTCGGAGAAGAATTCGAAAGCGGTCAGGTCGAGCTTGCCCTGGAAGGCATGCAGCACCGGCATGATCGAGTCGAAATCGGCGGTGCCGAGGACCATGGCAGTAAGATTTTTCGGCGCGCGATCCAGGCGCATGGTCGCTTCCACCACGAAGCCCAGGGTGCCTTCGGCGCCGATGAAGAGCTGGCGCATGTCGTAGCCGGTGGCGTTCTTGATCAGGTCTCGGTTCAGCTCCAGCACGTCGCCCTTGCCGGTGACGACTTTCATGCCGGCCACCCAGTTACGGGTCATGCCGTAGCGAATCACCTTGATCCCGCCGGCATTGGTGCCGATATTGCCGCCAATCTGGCTCGAACCTGCCGAAGCGAAGTCCACCGGGTAGTACAGGCCCTTTTCTTCGGCCACGTTCTGCAGATGTTCGGTGACCACGCCCGGCTGGCAAACGGCAGTGCGGTCGGTGAGGTTCACGTCGAGGATCTGGTTCATGTAGTCGAAGGACACGACCACTTCGCCATTGGCTGCCACTGCGGCGGCGGAAAGGCCGGTGCGGCCACCGGAAGGCACCAGCGCCACCTTGTGTTTGTTGGCCCACAGGACGATGGCCTGGACCTGTTCGGTGGTCTTGGGGAACACGATGGCGGTCGGAGCCGGAGCGAAATGCTTGGTCCAATCCTTACCGTAAGCATTCAGGGAGTCGGCATCGGTCAGCACCTTGCCAGGCTCAACCAGGGTCTTCAGCTCATCAATCAGGGCAGGATTGGTCATCGACAGAACTCTCGAACAATTCATGGTCATCCTGAGAACGCTTCACGTCGCAGGAATGAGTGTTTAGCGGGGTGCATATGCTAGCATACCGACCCCGCAGCATAGTGCCCAACGGCTGTTCTGCGGTGACGGCTTTCTTGCCGTGCGGGTCAGCTCCGGGCTGCTCCCTTCCCTGCCATTTTTCTCCGGGATACAGGTTTACGCAGATGAGCAAGACTTCTCTCGATAAGAGCAAGATCAAGTTCCTTCTTCTCGAAGGCGTCCACCAATCGGCTGTCGACGTCCTCAAGGCGGCGGGCTACACCAGCATCGAGTACCTCACAGGTTCTCTGCCGGAAGCCCAGCTCAAGGAAAAGATCGCTGATGCTCACTTCATCGGCATTCGCTCGCGCACTCAACTGACCGAAGAGATCTTCGATCACGCGAAGAAGCTCGTAGCTGTAGGGTGTTTCTGCATCGGCACCAACCAGGTCGACCTGAGCGCTGCCCGCGAACGCGGTATCGCGGTGTTCAACGCGCCGTACTCCAACACCCGCTCCGTTGCCGAGCTGGTGCTGGCCGAAGCGATCCTGTTGCTGCGCGGTATCCCTGAGAAGAACGCTTCCTGCCACCGTGGTGGCTGGATCAAGAGTGCGGCCAACTCCTTCGAGATCCGCGGCAAGAAGCTGGGCATCGTCGGTTACGGCTCGATCGGTACTCAACTGTCGGTCCTGGCCGAAGGCCTGGGGATGCAGGTGTACTTCTATGACACCGTGACCAAGCTGCCACTGGGTAACGCCACCCAGGTCGGCAACCTGCACGAACTGCTGGGCATGTCCGACATCGTGACCCTGCACGTACCGGAAACCGCTGCCACCCAGTGGATGATCGGCGAGAAGGAAATCCGCGCCATCAAGAAGGGCGGCATCCTGATCAACGCCGCGCGCGGCACCGTGGTCGAGCTGGACGCCCTGGCGGACGCGATCAAGGACAAGCACCTGATCGGCGCGGCCATCGACGTGTTCCCGGTGGAGCCACGCTCCAACGACGAAGAGTTCGAAAGCCCGCTGCGTGGCCTGGACAACGTGATCCTGACGCCGCACATCGGTGGTTCCACCGCCGAAGCGCAGGCCAACATCGGCCTGGAAGTGGCAGAAAAACTGGTCAAGTACAGCGACAACGGTACTTCGGTATCGTCCGTGAACTTCCCGGAAGTAGCCCTGCCGGCTCACCCTGGCAAGCATCGCCTGCTGCACATCCACGAGAACATCCCGGGCGTGATGAGCGAGATCAACAAGGTCTTCGCCGAAAACGGCATCAACATTTCCGGTCAGTTCCTGCAGACCAACGAGAAAGTCGGCTACGTGGTGATCGACGTAGATGCCGAGTACTCGGACCTGGCGCAACAGAAACTGCAACACGTCAACGGCACCATTCGTAGCCGCGTTCTGTTCTAAGAGCAGCGTGCGGCATTAAAAAGGGAGCCCCTGCGAAGGGGCTCCCTTTTTTTATTTGACGTTTACAGTGATCTTCTCGGAGACGATCGGTGGGTCGAACGGCATGTGACCGCTGTCGCCCAACTCCAGCTGCAAGGTATGCTTGCCCGGCGGCAGCGTTACTTCAGCCTGGGTCTGCGCCTTGCCGAAGTGCAGGTGGTTGGCATCGTTCGGGATCGGCTGGCCAGCCGCCGGCAGTTTGTCCACGTCAATCAGCAGGTGATGGTGGCCCGTGTTTTTGGTGGCATCGCCAGCTGGCGCCAACGCGATGTTCTCGACAGCGAACTTCACCACGAACGTCTGCGGGACCGTGGCATCATCTTTGGGAGAAACAATGGACACTTCAGCACCTTTCGGGGCTGGCGTTGCTGCACTGGCCAACACTGAAACACCCATCAGCAGACCAGCCAGTGCAGCACGTGACATAAAGGTTTTCATTCTCTTCTCCAGTTTTTACGTAAAATTCGCGTGACCATCACAACTTCATGGTCAATCGTTGTCGAAAGGCACTCGACAACCATAGCAAAGCGAGCCTGATCCAGAGCGTCGCGATAATGATTTCAAAGGAGTGACCATGCGTTTTCTGCCTGGCCTGATCTGCCTGCTACCCCTTTTGAGCCCGTTGGCTCATGCCGAACTGATTGACGACGTGAACGATCGCGGTGAATTGCGCATTGCCCTTGAGGCTAATACCCCCCCCTTCAGTTTCAAGGAGGATGGCAATCTAAAGGGCTTCGAAGTCGAGTTGGGCCAACTGCTGGCCAACGAACTGGAGGTTCGCGCCGACTTTGTCGTGACAGATGCCAGTGATTTGCTGGCCGGCGTGGAAAGTGGCAAATACGACATCGCCATCAACCACATTGCACAGACCCCGGCGCTTTCGGATCGTTTCGATTTCACCGAGCCTTACATCAAGGCCAATGCGCAATTGATCGCGCAGAAAGAAGAGCCACGCTCGATATTGCTGGTGCAGTCGTTGACAGAGGCAAAACCGAAAGTGGCCCAGGCAGTGAGCTTGTCGATTCCATTCCAGAAGGGTAACCCGGCGTTCCACGCCAGCCTGGAAAGCGCGCTGCAACGGATCAAGGCGGATGGGCGACTGGAGGCGCTGGAGAAGAAGTGGCTGGGGCCGGATACCGGTGTGGCACCGAACCCCTGAGTCGCAAGCCCAACCTGTGTGGTTTTGTGTGGGTCGTTAATCGAGTGCTGCCAGTGCCTGAGCCGCATTCGCGAGCTCCAGTTCACTGAAGACCCGCACCCCATGGCGCCTGAGCAGCGCCGCCGTGACCCCTTCGCCCGTGACTTTCACTCCACTGAACGTCCCGTCATAGGTCAGCAGATTGCCGCACGACGGGCTATTGGCCTTGAGCACGGCAATGCGTATGTCGTGTTGTTGCACCAGTTCAAGGGCTTGATAAGCCCCTGACAGAAACTGCGCACTGACATCCTCGCCTTCCGTGGTGATCACCGCGGCCTGGCCATCGAGTACTTCGCCGCCCTGCCCACCGGGAATTTCCGCCGCCGCCCGTGGCGTCGGCAGGCCACCGGCAACTTCCGGACACAACGGCACCACCCGACCTTCGTCGATCCACCGCTGCAACTGATCGAAGGGCCCGCTGGCCCCGCCGTCATAACGTACGCGGTGCCCCAGCAGGCAGCGGCTTACCAGTATCTTTTGCATGATCAGAACGGCTCATTGCCTCGACGCCGGAACCAGCCGGTCAACGACAGGCGCTCACGGCTCGCAGGCAGGACTTCATGGGGGACCTCCCCCGACAGGAATACCACCAGGCATCCACCGATGGGTACTACATCGTATTGCGCACCTTCTTCCAGGTACATGCGCAACTGACCACCCTGCTCAGGCAGCCAGGCATCGTTGAGGTAGACCACCGCCGACACCATGCGCCGGTCGTCGTCACGGAACCGGTCGACATGCTTGAGGTAGAAAGCGCCAGGCGGGTACATCGCGAAATGACTCTCAAAGTCCTCCAACCCCAGGAACAGGCCACGGTTGAGCGCCTCGCGCAGGCTGTCCATCAACGCCAGATAGCTGTCGCAGACCTCGGCCTGGCCGGGCTCGATCCACTGGATATGATCGCCGCGAATCCCCTCGCGAATCTCCGACGACGGCCCTCGACCCACGGCAGCCGGGGCCAACTCACCTTCGGCCGCACGTTTACGGCACTCAGCCGCCAAGGCTCGGGTCAGATCCTGAGGCAGGAAAATATTCTGCTGCGACCAACCGTGGGTAGCCAGGTCGTCGACGATTTGTAACAGCAGTGGGTGATCAGAAGGTATTTGCATGGCGCGCATAGTATTCCTGCGCCTGAAAATCCGACAGAGCCATGCAGCGGGTTGATACGAATTCTCGACAAGACTGGATGCCACACGGAGAATAGTCGCCTGCTGACAGGAGTCCCTATGCGCCGTTTGCTTTTCTCCCTGCTGATGCTCTGTGTTATGCCCGCCTGGGCAGACGGCCACGCCCAACTGTACAAGGTCGCCGGCTGGCCAGAACAACGCGCGCATTTCAACGACGCCCTCACGGCCGCGCAACAGCGCTACCAAAGCAGCCTGCCACCGGCGGTTTTCCAGGCGCTGGTCGACAACAGCAATCAGCGTTTCGCACCCAAGGCCGTGGACCAGCGTGCCGAAGCACAGCTGCGCAAGAGCCTCGCCGATCCGAAGCCGGCGCTGGCGTTCTTTCAATCGCCGCTGGGCAAGAAAATCGTCGCCGCCGAATTGCTCGCAACCCGCCGCGATCAACTGGCGAAAAATGCCAAGGGCCTGCCCAAGATGCAGGCCAGCGACAGCCGGCTGCTGATCATCGGCCACCTGGCCCAGGCCCTGCCTGCTCGCGAGGCCGGCGCGGAAGTCAGCCTGGCGATTGCCGGTGTTGCGGCCGACAGTCTCAGTTCGATGATCCCCGGCCTGCTCGGCGCCGGCCAGACCCAAAGCATGCTGAATGGGCAGCGCCAGCGCTTGATGGAACAGATCGGCAACGACCTGAACAACACGCTGCTGTACGTCTACCGCGACCTGTCGGATGAGGAGCTCGAAGAATTCGCCACATTTGCCGAATCAGCTGAAGGCAAAGCCTATTACCAGGCGGCGCTGGCGGCGATTCGGGCCGGGTTGGCGGTGGGGCAAAGCACTTCGAATCTGACCCAATAGTTTTCAGCGTCCGCTAGACCGCTTTCGCGAGCAGGCTCGCTCCCACAGTGGATCGAGCTTTCAGATAGACGCGGTCTAATGTGGGAGCGAGCCTGCTCGCGAAGAGGCCGGCAGGGTCACTAAAGATTCCGGCCCTTGATCCGCTTGGTCAAAAACCCGAAATACTCCCCGCGCAGCACCAACGTTTCATTCGCCAGATGATGCCGTGCCTCAGGCAGCATCAATACCTGCGGCCGATCGAACTTGCCCCGCAGCACCTCAAGGTTGTGCTGCCAATCCACCGTCATGTCCGCTTGCCCCTGCACTATCAACGGTCGCCTGGTACTTGCCGGCGCCGCTTCGACACGCTTGATCCAGCGCGCCAACGCCCCGACCCATGCCGTCGGCAATCGCAGCGGCTGCAGCGGATCGGCTTGCAAGAACGGCAAGAACTCAGGGTCGTTGGAGTTCTCGCTGAAGCGCCGGGCAATGGCTTTGACGAAAGGCCTGAGCAGGTAATAGCTCAGTTGCGACCAGCCCCACGCCCGTGGCCGCACCAGCGGCGCCAACAGGATCACCTGGCCCTGGGCCGGACTGCCCGCCCCCGCGTTGAGCACATGATCGATCACGATGGCGCCACCAGTGCTCTGGCCACATAGATGCCAGGGTTGTGGCAGCTCGAGCGATCGGGCCTCGGCAAACAAGCCTTGCAGGGTGTCCTGATACTCGGCGAAGTCCTTGATGCTCGCCCGCTCGCCACTGGAAAGCCCATGGCCCGGCAAGTCGCAGGCAATCACCGCGAAGCCTTGCTCCAGCGCCCATTCGATCACATGCCGATAGAGGCCGGTGTGGTCGTAGAACCCGTGAAAGACAAACAGCGTCGCCTTCACCTGCTCTGGCCACCAGACCTGGCTGACCACTTCGTAACCATCGACCTGAAAACAACCGAGGGCGCTGCGAACCTTACGCGAGGAAAAATCCAGTCCATAAAACCGTTGATAAGCCTGGGCCTCCGCTGACAACGGCTGCCCTTGCGCCAGCGGCCGCAGGCTGGCACGCAGATGATCGGGATCGAAGGTCACTGACATGGGCATTCCAGAGCGCGAAGCGGACTTTATAGACCTGCGATATTCATCTGTCGCGGCAAGCATGGCAAGCTAACCGACCCACAAGGAGTGACACCATGCGCTCGCACTATCGCGCCACCCTGCTCGCCAGCTTGCTCGCCCTCGTGTGCGCCGGGGTGCTGTGGGCGGCCTACGATTGGTTTCAGGGGCGCTATCTGCGGGCATTCAGCGAGCACACGGCGATATTCTCCGGTGATCCGCTACGCCTGCCCGACCATCTCGCCGGCCCCGGCGCCATCCGACTCGTGCATTTCTGGGACCCGGCCTGCCCGTGCAACGTGGGCAATCAACAGCACCTGACCGAACTGGTCGAGCGCTATGTCCCGCACGGTGTGGAGTTCTATGCAGTGCAAAGGCCTGGCAGCCACGGCCAACTACCCGCCACGCTCAGCAGCCTGGAAACCATCGACGTCCTGCCGGGCTCCGAACAGATTCCCGCCAGCCCCGCCGTGGCGATCTGGGATCGCAATGGCAGGCTGGCGTACTTCGGGCCCTACAGTGAAGGCCTGACCTGCAATTCCAGCAACAGCTTTATCGAGCCGATCCTGCAGGCGCTGAACGAAGGCCGCGAAGTGAGTGCCACGCACACACTGGCCGTGGGGTGTTACTGCCCGTGGCCCGTCGTCCCGACGAGTTAACGCAGGCAGCAAACGAGAATCCCTCCTACGGGCGATGGGCCAAACCGGCTTGTCGTGTTAAACAGTCTCGCCAGGGAATTGCTGTCGCACATAACAATAAGGAGTCACCATGAAACGTAGCCTGACCGCGCTCGGTTTGCTGATCGTCGCGCTCGCCGTCGGCGCCGGTTGGTACGTCTACAGCAAGCAGCCATCACGCCAGGGCATGGTGGAGCTGCAGCACCTGCAAGGTTCGGTCACCGTGCGCTATGACGAGCGCGGTATCCCGCACATCCGTGCCGACAACGAAACCGACCTGTACCGCGCCCTCGGCTATGTCCATGCCCAGGATCGGTTGTTCCAGATGGAGGTTTTGCGTCGCCTTGCCCGGGGCGAACTGGCCGAGGTGCTCGGACCGAAACTGCTCGACACCGACAAGTTGATGCGCAGCCTGCGCATTCGCGAACGCGCCGAAACCTATCTGGCGAACATGGACAAGCAATCGCCCGCCTTCCTTGCCCTGCAGGCTTACCTGGACGGCATCAACCAGTACCAGGACGGTCACGCCAAACCCGTCGAGTTCGATGTGCTGGGCATAACCAAGCGCCCGTTCACGGCGCAGGACACCATCAGCATCGCCGGCTACATGGCCTACAGTTTTGCTGCGGCGTTTCGCACCGAACCGCTGCTGACCTACGTGCGTGATCAATTGGGTGCCGGCTATCTGAGCGTCTTCGATCTCGACTGGCAGGCCAAGGGCGTGTTGGCGCCCCGACCCAGCGCGGCCCCGTCGCCCCTCGCCAGCACCGACTGGAAAGACCTCAACGCCCTCGCCCGCCTGAGCGAACAGGCCCTGGCCGACAATGGCTTGCCGCAGTTCGAGGGCAGCAATGCGTGGGCGGTTGCCGGCAACCGCACCAAAAGCGGCAAGCCGCTGCTGGCCGGAGACCCCCACATCCGTTTTTCCGCACCGTCGGTATGGTACGAAGCGCAGCTCTCGGCACCGGGCTTCGAGCTCTATGGCCATTACCAGGCCTTGATGCCGTTCGCTTCACTGGGCATGAACCGGGACTTCGGCTGGAGCATCACCATGTTCCAGAACGACGATCTCGACCTGATTGCCGAAAAGGTCAATCCGGACAATCCGAATCAGGTCTGGTATCGCGGCAAGTGGGTGGACATGGTCAGCAGCGAACAACAGATCGCGGTCAAGGGCCAGGCGCCGGTCACCCTGACGCTGCGCCAGTCACCCCATGGCCCGATCGTCAACGACGCGCTGGGCAAGAGCGTCGGCAAAACGCCGATCGCCATGTGGTGGGGCTTTCTCGAAAGCCAGAACCCGATCATCGAAGGCTTCTACCAACTCAACCGTGCTGACACCCTGGCCAAGGCCCGTGGCGCTGCCGCCAAGGTCCAGGCTCCCGGCCTGAACATCGTCTGGGCCAATGCCAAGGGTGATATCGGCTGGTGGGCTGCAGCGCAATTGCCCAAGCGCCCGGCCGGGGTACTGCCGTGGTTTATCCTCGATGGCAGTAGCAGCGATGCCGACAAGGACGGCTTCTATCCGTTCAGCGCCAACCCGCAGGAAGAGAACCCGGCACGGGGCTATATCGTCTCGGCCAACTTCCAGCCGCTGTCGCCGACGGGAATGGAGATCCCCGGTTATTACAACCTCGCCGATCGAGGCCAGCAGCTCAATCGCCAGCTCAGCGACAAGAACGTCAAGTGGGATCTGGACAGTAGCCAGAAGCTGCAACTGGGCACCACCACCGCCTACGGCACGCGCCTGCTGGCGCCACTGATACCGACCCTGCGCGAAGTGGTCAGCGACCCTGCAGAGCTCAAGCTGGTGGAGCAACTGGCCCAGTGGCAAGGCGACTATCCGCTGGAGTCCACCAGCGCGACGCTGTTCAACCAGTTCCTGTTCAACCTGGCTGACGCGGCGATGCATGACGAACTGGGCAATGACTTCTTCGAAACGCTGCTCTCGACCCGGGTGATCGATGCCGCCCTGCCGCGCCTGGCAGCGACGGCGGATTCACCGTGGTGGGACAACCGTAATACCCTCGGCAAGGAAACCCGCGCCGACACCGTCAAGGTCGCGTGGCTTGCCAGCATCGCCCACCTCAAGGCCACCCTGGGTGCCGATTCCTCGCAATGGCAATGGGGCAAGGCGCACACGCTGACCCATGGCCACCCGCTGGGGCAGCAAAAGCCATTGGACCGGATCTTCAATATCGGTCCGTTCGCGGCTCCGGGCACCCATGAAGTGCCGAACAACCTGTCGGCCAAGATCGGCCCGGCACCGTGGCCGGTGACGTACGGCCCATCGACCCGGCGCCTGATCGACTTCGCCGATCCGGCGCACAGTTTGACGGTCAACCCGGTCGGCCAGAGTGGCGTGCCGTTCGACAAACACTTTGACGATCAGGCTGAGGCGTATATCGAGGGGATTTACTTTCAGGCGCATCTCAATGATGAAGAGGTGACGGCGAATACGCGCAGTACGTTAAAGTTGCTGCCAGCGCGGTCCGGGCAATAGATTTTCATTGGTCGGGCTGACGTCTTCGCGAGCAGGCTCGCTCCCACATTAGAGGACACTCGGTCACCTGTGGGAGCGAGCCTGCTCGCGAAGAGGTCCTCAAGAATAAATGGCTCAAACCATCGCCGAAAAATTCTGCCTGAACTGCTGGGGCGTCACCACCAGCCTGCGGTTGAACACGCTGCGCATGTGTTGAGCATCGCGGAAACCGCACTGGTAAGCCACGGTCTTGAGCGGCGCGCGGGTGCTTTCCAGCATCACCCACGCCGGGCGTGCCGCAACACCTGCGGCCGACCGTGGCGCTGGTGACCGCTGGCGTTGAAATGGATGTGCTGGGCATGGACTACGCAGCGTTTCCACCGTGCAGCGTGAAGCGGTGGTGCATGCGCATCCACGGGGCGAAGGGTTCAAGGAGTGCATCATCTGCGCCTTTGCCGACGGCTTGCGCCATCGTCCGCAGACCACGTTCGGCAATGTGAAGACCGATGTCTTGATAGATCAGGAACCGGGGTTCAAGCCGATGAATTTTGTCGAAGTCATTCGCCAATCCCCTTGGGTTGCCTAAAGCAAATGTGGGAGCGGGCTTGCTCGCGAAGAGGGAGTGTCAGTCCACATATTCGTGACTGACACTCCGCTTTCGCGAGCAAGCCCGCTCCCACATTAGATTTGGGTTGGTCACAGGATTGTGGTCAACCCGATTTAAGACTCACGCCGCTTCCGGCTGCGCGCGACGCACGTCCGGTTGCTTCCACGAATCGGCAGCGCTTTCTTCGATGGCTTGCTGGATCGCACGCTTGCGCGCTTCTTCGGCGCGACGGCTGAAGAACCAGACCAGGAACGTCATCAGCGACACTGCCAGCAGGATCAGGCTGGCCACGGCGTTGATCTCGGGCTTCACGCCCAGGCGCACCGCCGAGAACACTTCCATCGGCAAGGTCGTGGAACCCGGGCCCGACACGAAGCTCGCCAACACCAGGTCATCCAGCGACAGGGCAAACGACATCATGCCGCCGGCGCCCAGGGATGGCGCGATCATCGGGATGGTGATCAGGAAGAACACCTTCCATGGCCGCGCACCGAGGTCCATGGCCGCTTCTTCGATGGACAGGTCCAGTTCACGCAAGCGCGCCGACACCACCACCGCCACATACGCCGCACAGAACGTGGTGTGGGCGATCCAGATCGTCACGATGCCACGCTCCTGCGGCCAGCCGATCATCTGTGCCATGGCCACGAACAGCAGCAACAGCGACAGACCGGTGATCACTTCCGGCATCACCAGCGGCGCGGTGACCAGGCCGCCGAACAGCGTACGGCCCTTGAAGTGGGTGATGCGGGTCAGGACGAACGCGGCCAGCGTTCCCAGTGCGACTGCCGCCACCGCCGTGTAGCAGGCGATTTCCAGCGAACGCACCACCGAGCCCATCAGTTGGGTGTTGTCCATCAGGCCGACGTACCACTTGATCGACCAGCCGCCCCACACCGTCACCAGCTTCGAGGCGTTGAAGGAGTAGATCACCAGGATCAGCATCGGCAGATAGATGAACAACAGACCCAGTACCAGCATCAGGCTGGAGAAACGGAAGCGTTTCATTCTTTACCCTCCATTTCCTTGGCCTGACTGCGGTTGAACAGGATGATCGGCACAATCAGGATCGCCAGCATCACCACTGCCAGGGCGGATGCCACCGGCCAGTCACGGTTGTTGAAGAACTCTTGCCAGAGCACTTTACCGATCATCAGGGTCTCCGGACCGCCAAGCAGTTCCGGGATCACGAACTCGCCCACCACCGGGATGAACACCAGCATGCAGCCGGCGATGATGCCGTTTTTCGACAGCGGCACGGTGATCTTCCAGAAGCTGTTGAAGGTGCTCGAACCGAGGTCCGACGCGGCTTCCAGCAGGCTGGTGTCGTGTTTCACCAGGTTGGCGTACAGCGGCAGGATCATGAACGGCAGGTACGAATACACCACACCGATGTACACGGCGAGGTTGGTGTTGAGGATCTGCAGCGGCTCACTGATCCAGCCCATGGTCATCAGGAAACCGTTGAGCAGGCCGTTGTTGCTGAGGATGCCCATCCACGCATAGACGCGGATCAGGATCGCGGTCCAGGTCGGCATCATGATCAGCAGAACCAGCACCGTTTGCAGCTCTTTGCGGGCACTGGCGATGGCGTAGGCCATCGGGTAGCCGATCAGCAGGCAGAGGATGGTGCTGAAGAGTGCCATCTTCAACGAGCCGAGGTAAGCGGCGATGTACAACTCGTCGTCGCCGAGCATCACGTAGTTGCCCAGGTTCAGCAGCACCTGCAGTTTCTGTTCGGCGTAGCTGTAGATCTCGGTGTACGGCGGGATGGCCACGTCGGCTTCGGCGAAGCTGATCTTCAGGACGATGAAGAACGGCAACATGAAGAACAGGAACAGCCAGATGAAGGGAACCCCGATGACCAGCTGGCGGCCACCGGGAATTATTCGATTGAGGCGGCGTTTGAATTTGCGCATGTTCATGAGCGAAGTACCACGCCGCTATCGTCTTCCCAATACACGTACACCTGGTCACCCCAGGTTGGTCGCTGGCCACGGCGCTCGGCGTTGGCGACGAACGACTGGACGATCTTGCCGCTCGGCAGTTCGACGTAGAACACCGAGTGACCACCGAGATAGGCGATGTCGTGCACTTTGCCGCTGGACCAGTTGTATTCACAGGTCGGCATGGTCGGGGTCACGAGCAGCTTTTCCGGACGGATCGCATAGGTCACGGATTTGTCCTGCACCGAGGTGCTGATGCCGTGGCCCACGTAGATCTTCCGGTCGAGGTCCTTGCAGGTGATGATCGCGTGGCCCTCGGCGTCGTCGATCACTTCACCGTCGAAGATGTTGACGTTGCCGATGAATTCGCAGACCAGGCGGCTGGTCGGGGTTTCGTAGATGTCGATCGGGCTGCCGATCTGGGCGATCCAGCCCAGGTGCATGATCGCGATGCGCTCGGCCATGGTCATGGCCTCTTCCTGGTCGTGGGTCACCATCACGCAGGTCACGCCAACGCGCTCGATGATCTCGACCAGCTCCAGCTGCATTTGCGAACGCAGTTTTTTATCCAGCGCGCCCATCGGTTCGTCGAGCAGCAGCAGCTTTGGACGCTTGGCCAGCGAACGGGCCAGGGCCACACGCTGGCGCTGGCCACCGGACAACTGATGCGGCTTGCGCTTGGCGTACTGGGTCATCTGAACCAGCTTGAGCATATCGGCCACGCGCGCATCGATCTCAGCGGCGGGCAGTTTGTCCTGCTTGAGGCCGAAGGCGATGTTCTGCGCCACGGTCATGTGCGGGAACAGGGCGTAAGACTGGAACATCATGTTGATCGGCCGCTCGTACGGCGGCATGTCAGTGATGTCCACGCCGTCGAGGAAGATCCGCCCTTCAGTCGGTCGTTCGAAGCCGGCGAGCATGCGCAGCAGGGTGGATTTGCCCGATCCCGAACCGCCGAGCAGGGCGAAAATCTCGCCTTTCTTGATTTCCAGGGACACGTCGTCCACGGCAATCGTCTCGTCGAACTTCTTCGTGACCCGGTCGATTTTGACCAGCACCTGTTTAGGTGTCTGGTCGCCCTCGAGGGCTTTCTTATAGGCGCCGGAGGCAACTGCCATTTACGAAACTCCCAACAAAAAGAGTGCAGTTCGCTCAAGGTGAGCCAACCTTGGATAGTTTGAGCCTTGAAGCTATTTACCCGACTTGACCTTGGTCCAGCTGCGGGTCATCAAACGTTGTATGTTTGGTGGTAACTCGATGGACACGTAGGTCTTGTCGAGTACCGCTTGCGGTGGATAAACCGCTTCGTCGGTGCGAATGGACTGTTCCATCAGTTTGTCCGACCCGGGGTTAGGGTTGGCGTAGCCGACGTAATCACTGACCTGGGCAATCACCTCAGGTTTCAGCAAATAGTTGATGAACGCGTGCGCTTCCTTGACGTTGGCCGAATCCTTCGGAATCGCCAGCATGTCGAACCACAGCGCACCGCCTTCCTTGGGAATCGAATAGGCGATGTCCACGCCCTTCTTCGCTTCGGCCGCGCGGTTGCGGGCCTGGAACATGTCACCGGAGAAACCGATGGCCACGCAGATATCGCCGTTGGCCAGGTCCGCGATGTATTTGGAGGAGTGGAAGTAAGTCACGTAAGGCCGAACCGCCAGCAACTTGGCTTCGGCTTTTTTGTAGTCTTCGGGGTTGGTGCTATTAGCATCCAGGCCCATGTAGTTGAGGACCGTCGGCATCATTTCATCGGCGGAATCGAGGAACGCCACGCCGCAGCTTTGCAGCTTCTTGATGTTCTCCGGCTCAAAGACCGCCGCCCAGGAATCGATCTTGTCGACGCCCAGCGCAGCCTTGACCTTTTCGGGGTTGTAACCGATGCCGTTGGTACCCCACAGGTACGGCACGGCGTACAGGTTACCCGGATCGTTTTGCTCCAGGCGCTTGAGCAGCACCGGATCGAGGTTCGAATAGTTCGGCAACTTCGATTTGTCGAGCTTCTGGAAAGCACCGGCCTTGATCTGTTTGCCGAGGAAGTGGTTGGACGGCACGACCACGTCATAACCGGTACGCCCGGCCAGCAACTTGCCTTCCAGGGTTTCGTTGGAATCGAATACGTCATAAACCGGTTTGATACCGGTCTCTTTCTGGAAGTCGGCCAGGGTGGTCTCGCCGATGTAATCCGACCAGTTATAAATATGCACGGTGCCGGCAGCCTGAACATTGACGACAAGCGTCAACCCGGCAGCGACCAGCATGGCATTGCGCAACAAAGAAAAAATAGGCAAGTGGAGGTCCTCTAAAATGAGTTGGGCTCAAGTTGCCCCGCGTTACATGACAGCCATGGCTGCCTTACAACAAAACCGGCGCGCAACTTACCCTCGAAAAACCGTTCCAGCAAAACTTTCTGTCATTTAATTGATCCTGTTGTTGCCGCCGCGCAGGTGGCAACAACAGGTTGTTGCATCAAACCGGCTTATTTACCGGATTTGATCTTGGTCCAGCTGCGAGTCAGGATCCGCTGGGTCGCGGCCGGCAAGTCGGCAATCGCGTACAGCTTGGCCAGCACGTCCGCTGGCGGGTAGATGCCTGGGTCGGCGGTGATTTCTTTATCAACCAATGGCGTGGCGGCCGCGTTACCGTTCGGGAAACGCACGGCGTTGGTGATTTCAGCCATGATTTCCGGCTTCTGCAGGAAGGTCATGAACTTGTAGGCGCCTTCGACGTTTTCGGCATCTTTAGGGATGGCGACCATGTCGTAGAAGCTGCCAGCACCTTCTTTTGGAATGTTGTAGCTGACTTTCACTTTGTCACCGGCTTCGGCGGCACGCGCCTTGGCCTGGTAGATGTCGCCCGAGTAACCCACGGCCACGCAGATGTTGCCGTTGGCCAGGTCGGAGATGTACTTGGACGAGTGGAAGTAGCCTACCGAAGGACGGATTTTCAGGAACAGTGCTTCGGCTTCGGCCAGTTGTTTCTTGTCCTGGCTGTCGGTTGGATAGCCCAGGTAATGCAACGCCACCGGAATCATCTCGGTAGGCGAATCGAGGAAACTGATACCGCACGACTTCAACTTGGCGGCGTTTTCCGGTTTGAACAGCAGATCCCAGGAATTGGTCGGCGCATCGGCGCCCAGTGCAGCCTTGACCTTCTCGGCGTTGAAGCCGATGCCGATCGAACCCCACATGTAAGGGAAGGCGTGCTCGTTACCCGGGTCGCTCACCGATACCGCCTTGAGCAAGTCGGTGTTCAGGTTTTTCCAGTTTGGCAGCTTGGACTTGTCCAGCTTCTGGTAGACGCCAGCCTTGATCTGCTTGGCCAGGAAGTTGTTCGACGGTACGACGATGTCATAACCGGACTTGCCTGCCAGCAACTTGGCTTCGAGGGTTTCATTACTGTCGAAGACGTCGTAGACCACTTTGATCCCAGACTCGTCTTCAAACTTCTTGATCGTGTCCGGAGCGATGTAGTCGGACCAGTTATAGACGTGCAACACCTTGTCGTCCGCCTGGACCGCACCCGCCATAATGCCCATCAGGGACATGGCGAGGAGAGTCTTGCCAGCAAGCTTTTTTCCTAATGCCTTCATGCGTAATGCTCCAAATTTTTCTTTTTTGAACCACTTTGTTCAGCGGCCGAACCCGGACAACTGGAACCGCGGCTAGTCTGGCAAGATCCGAGGCGGTCTTTCAAGGAAAGGCCAACGTTTCTGACAGCCCTGAGCGAAAGTTTCATGACTCCCGCTCAGAGCCTAGCACTTAGGCCTGCAACGCACTCAGGGTCAGGTCAAGGCACTTGCGTGCCTTGGTCACCAACTCATCGATTTCCGCAGGCGAGATCACCAGCGGTGGCGCGATGATCATGGTGTCCCCCACGGCACGCATGATCAGCCCGTTATCGAAGCAGAACTGCCGGCAGATCATGCCGACGCCCTTGCCTTCATAACGCTTGCGAGTAGCTTTGTCCTGAACCAGTTCGATTGCCCCCAACAGGCCTACCCCACGAACTTCGCCCACCAATGGGTGATCGTTCAGTTCGCGCAGACGTTTCTGCAAATACGGTGCCGTTTCTGCCTTGACGCGCTCGACAATTTTTTCGTCGCGCAGGATACGGATGTTTTCCAGGCCTACAGCCGCCGCCACCGGGTGCCCGGAGTAGGTGAAACCGTGGTTGAAATCGCCGCCTTCGTTGAGCACTTCGACCACTTCATCGCGCACGATCAGGCCACCCATGGGGATATAGCCGGAGGTCAGGCCTTTGGCGATGGTCATCATGTCCGGCTTGAGGTCGTAGAAGTCGCTGCCGAACCACTCACCGGTACGGCCGAAGCCGCAGATCACTTCGTCGGCCACGAACAGGATGTCGTACTTGGCGAGGATTTCCTTGATGCGCGGCCAGTAGGTGTCTGGCGGAATGATCACGCCGCCGGCGCCCTGGATTGGCTCGGCAATAAATGCACCGACGTTGTCCACGCCGACTTCCAGAATCTTCTCTTCCAACTGATTGGCAGCCCAGATCCCGAACTCTTCCGGGGTCATGTCGCCGCCTTCGGCGAACCAGTATGGCTGGGCGATGTGGACGATGCCCGGAATCGGCAAGTCGCCCTGTTCGTGCATGTAGGTCATGCCTCCCAGGCTGGCGCCGGCCACGGTGGAACCGTGATAGCCGTTCTTGCGGCTGATGATGACTTTCTTCTTCGGCTGGCCCTTGATCGCCCAGTAGTGACGAACCATGCGCAGCATGGTGTCGTTGCCTTCAGAGCCGGAACCGGTGAAGAACACATGGTTCATGCCTTCTGGCGCGACATCGGCGATGGCCTTAGCCAGCTCCAGCACCGGCGGGTGAGCGGTCTGGAAGAACAGGTTGTAGTAGGGCAGCTCGCGCATCTGCTTGCTGGCGGCGTCCGCCAGTTCATCGCGACCGTAACCAATGGCTACGCACCACAGACCGGCCATGCCGTCGAGGATCTTGTTGCCTTCGCTGTCCCACAGGTAGACGCCCTTGGCGTTGGTGATGATCCGCGGGCCTTTCTCTTTCAGCTGCTTGAAGTTGCTGAACGGGGCCAGGTGGTGATCGCTGCTCAGGGTTTGCCATTCACGGGTTTGCGGGTTGTTGCTGGTCATACCAATCTCCTAAAAATTCCAGGTGAGAGCGCCACCCGACAACGGCGGCGCACGGCGCGTCAGACGGCAAAAAGCAGGAATTCCCGTTCCCACGAACTGATCACGCGCTTGAAGTTTTCATGCTCGGCCCGCTTGACCGCGACGTAGCCAGTGATGAAAGTTTTGCCCAGGTAGCGCTCGATGGTTGCGCTGTTTTCCATACGCTCGAGCGCGTCTTCGATGGTCAGTGGCAGGCGCAGGTTGCGGCGCTCATAACCACGACCCACCACCGGTGCGCTCGGGTTCAGGCCTTCGACCATGCCGATGTAGCCACACAGCAGGCTCGCGGCAATGGCCAGGTACGGGTTGGCATCGGCACCCGGCAGGCGGTTTTCCACACGCCGGTTTTGCGGCCCGGCATCCGGTACACGCAGGCCCACGGTGCGGTTCTCTTCGCCCCATTCCACGTTTACCGGTGCCGAGGTGTCCGGCAGGAAGCGGCGGAACGAGTTGACGTTGGGGGCGAACAGCGGCAGCAACTCGGGAATCAGTTTCTGCAGGCCACCGATGTGCTGCAGGAACAGCTCGCTCATGGTCCCGTCTTCATTGGAGAAGATGTTCTTGCCGGTCTCGATGTCGATGATGCTCTGGTGCAAGTGCATGGCACTGCCCGGCTCGCCGGTCATCGGCTTGGCCATGAAGGTAGCTGCCACGTCGTGCTTGAGGGCGGCTTCGCGCATGGTGCGCTTGAACACCAGGATCTGGTCGGCCAGGGACAGGGCATCGCCATGACGGAAGTTGATTTCCATCTGCGCCGTGCCGTCTTCGTGGATCAGCGTGTCGAGGTCCAGTTCCTGCAATTCGCACCAGTCATAGACGTCCTCGAACAATGGATCGAATTCGTTCGCCGCCTCGATGGAGAACGACTGGCGACCGATTTCCGGACGCCCGGAGCGGCCGATCGGCGGCTGCAACGGATAATCCGGGTCGTCGCTGCGCTTGGTCAGGTAGAACTCCATTTCCGGCGCCACGATCGGCTGCCAGCCTTTGTCGGCATAGAGTTTCAGGACCTTCTTGAGCACGTTGCGCGGCGACAGCTCAATCGGGTTGCCCTGCTTGTCATAGGTATCGTGGATGACGATGGCGGTCGGTTCGATGGCCCATGGCACCGGAAACACCGCGTTCTGGTCGGGACGGCAGATCATGTCGATGTCGGCCGGGTCGAGCAGCTCGTAATAGATGTCGTCTTCGACGTAATCGCCGGTCACGGTCTGCAGCAGCACACTTTCTGGCAGACGCATGCCTTTTTCGGCGATGAATTTGTTGGTCGGCGAAATCTTGCCCCGGGTAATCCCGGTCAAGTCGGCGATCATGCATTCGACTTCTGTGATCTTGTGGTCTTTCAACCAATCGGTGAGCTGGTCGAGGTTGTTACTCATAAATGCCTCTAGGCTTTGAGTTTCCTGACGCTTGAGGTCAGGCGATAGTTGACGCATCGGCGTCGCGTTGAAATGCAAGTTTGCGCCAGGCTATCGTGCTTGTGTGTACTTCTGCACATACCAGGCGTGCAGAATCACGAGCGGTGCCCTGCACAAAGGCCGAGCCGCTATTGTGAATCGGTTCTATATTGAATGGAGTAACCGTAATGGGTGTGCCGTCGAGACCGTCCAGAATATCGGACAGAGACGGTTGATCCGCCAGGGACGGGAAGATCACCGACAGGCCAGGAGCCGGTGCGGCCTTGGCGCTGACGCAGATGTCGCCACTGATGTGATAAGCATTCAGACCGGTCTGCGAAGAGCAGGCGGTGACGCCGATTATCGGCAGGCGATACATGAAGCACCCCGGTATTATTGCTGTTATGGGTTTGATTCGAGCTTAGCCTTGTTCATTTTTTTACACAACACCCCCGTAAAAAATACAACACGGCCCGCTCAAGCCTGCGGGCGTCAAACGGCCACGGGGGATGAAAACGCCCCAAAGAGCCTCAAAAAAGCCATGCGAGCGCTTTTTTAGGGCAAAAAAGGCCTCGCTTGACTTCGGCATGCCGTTCGGGTTGACTGGAATCCGAAAAGATCAATGATTGATATTTTTAACAACAAAGGTGTTGCATCATGTCGGTACCCCCGCGTGCCGTTCAGCTTAACGAAGCGAACGCGTTCCTTAAGGAACATCCTGAGGTTCTGTACGTTGACCTTCTGATTGCGGATATGAATGGTGTGGTGCGCGGCAAGCGCATCGAACGCACCAGCCTCCACAAGGTTTACGAGAAAGGCATCAACCTGCCGGCCTCCCTATTTGCTCTGGATATCAATGGCTCTACGGTGGAAAGCACCGGCCTGGGCCTGGACATCGGTGATGCTGACCGAATCTGCTATCCAATCCCCGATACCCTGTGCAACGAGCCATGGCAGAAGCGCCCGACCGCGCAACTGCTGATGACCATGCACGAACTCGAAGGCGAGCCATTCTTCGCCGACCCGCGCGAAGTGCTGGCCAACGTCGTGCGCAAGTTCGACGAAATGGGCCTGACCATCTGCGCCGCGTTCGAACTGGAGTTCTACCTGATCGACCAGGAGAACGTGAACGGCCGTCCGCAACCGCCTCGCTCGCCGGTTTCCGGTAAACGCCCGCACTCGACACAGGTCTACCTGATCGACGACCTCGACGAATACGTCGACTGTCTCCAGGACATTCTGGAAGGCGCCAAAGAGCAAGGCATCCCTGCCGACGCCATCGTCAAGGAAAGTGCCCCGGCGCAGTTCGAAGTGAACCTGCACCACGTGGCCGACCCGATCAAGGCCTGCGACTACGCAGTGCTGCTCAAGCGCCTGATCAAGAACATCGCCTACGACCATGAAATGGACACCACCTTCATGGCCAAGCCTTACCCGGGCCAGGCGGGCAACGGTCTGCACGTGCACATTTCGATTCTCGACAAAGACGGCAAGAATATTTTTGCCAGTGAGGATCCCGAGCAGAACGCCGCGCTGCGTCACGCGATCGGCGGTGTGCTCGAGACCCTACCGGCGCAGATGGCTTTCCTCTGCCCGAACGTCAACTCCTACCGTCGTTTCGGCGCGCAGTTCTATGTGCCGAACTCGCCGTGCTGGGGCCTGGACAACCGCACCGTAGCGATTCGCGTACCGACCGGCTCCGCCGATGCCGTACGTATCGAACACCGCGTGGCCGGTGCCGATGCCAACCCGTACCTGCTGATGGCTTCGGTCCTGGCAGGCGTGCACCACGGCCTGGTCAACAAGATCGAGCCAGGTGCCCCGGTGGAAGGCAACAGCTACGAGCAGAACGAGCAGAGCCTGCCAAACAACTTGCGTGATGCGTTGCGCGAGCTGGACGACAGCGAAGTCATGGCCAAGTACATCGATCCGAAATACATCGATATCTTCGTGGCCTGTAAAGAGAGCGAGCTGGAGGAGTTCGAACACTCCATCTCCGACCTCGAGTACAACTGGTACCTGCATACCGTGTAAGTGGTTGCAGTGAACAAGAAGCGCCGCCGGCCTCACAGCCAGCGGCGTTTTTTTATGGCCGCCTGCGGCGGTTCGCGAGCAGGCTCGCTCCCACAGTAAATTTCAGTGAACATCATTTTCGTGAACACAGGCAATCCTTGTGGGAGCGACCTGCTCGCGAAGGCGTCCAGGCAGACAACATCAAACCCTGCTCGTACAATGCCCCCTGCCCCGCAGGAGACTCCAATGACGCGCACCGCCACCGTTCGCAAACCCCGTGCACGCAGCCAGGCCCGGATCGATTCGATACTCGATGCCGCCCGCACGCTGCTGGCCGCCGAGGGCGTGGCCAGTCTGTCGATCTACAGTGTCGCCGAACGCGCACAAATCCCGCCCTCCTCCGTCTACCACTTCTTCGCCAGCGTCCCGTCCCTGCTGGAGGCGCTGACGGCCGACGTCCACGCGGCCTTCCGCGCCTGCCTGCAGGCACCTATCGACCATGACGCTTTAAGTGGTTGGCGTGACCTGTCGCGACTGGTCGAGCAACGGATGCTTGAGATCTACAGCGAAGACGCCGCGGCCCGCCAATTGATTCTGGCCCAGCACGGCCTGACCGAAGTCACCCAGGCCGACCGCCAGCACGACATTGAGTTGGGCGACCTGATGCACAAGTTGTTCGATCACCATTTCGAGCTGCCAAGGTTGCCGGACGATGTCGATGTGTTTGCCTTGGCCATGGAGCTCGGGGACCGGGTTTATGCGCGCTCGGTGCAGCAGCACGGGCAGATCACGCCGCGCATGGCTGAGGAAGGGATGCGGGTGTTCGATGCGTATCTGGGGCTGTACTTGCCGCCGTACCTGCCCAAGCGCTCCGCACGCTGATCGTTCCCACGCTCTGCGTGGGAATGCAGCCCGGGACGCTCTGCGTCCCCAAAGGCCGAACGCGGAGCGTCCGTTGAGGCATTCCCACGCAGAGCGTGGGAACGATCACACGTACGACTCACAATTTGGCGATCGACACCTCGGTGGATTTCACGAACGCGATCACTTCGCTGCCCACCGCCAGTTCCAGCTCTTTCACCGAACGCGTGGTGATCACCGAGGTGACGATGCCGGAAGCGGTCTGCACATCGATTTCCGACAGCACGTCACCGAGTACGATTTCCTTGATGGAGCCTTTGAACTGGTTGCGAACGTTGATGGCCTTGATAGTCATGATGTTGATTCCTGTCGTTGATTGAGGCTTGAGTTATTGAGCCCAACGCAACTGCGTAGGCAAGGGTGAAACAGGTTCCGGCTCCGGTGGTTGCCCCGGCAGTGACAGCACGCGGTTGAGCACTTCGGTTTCCAGCGCCGCCAGCCGATGGGAGCCGCGGACCCGAGGGCGCGGCAGTTCCACGTGCAGGTCGAGGCCGACCTCACCGTCTTCGATCAGGATCACCCGATCGGCGATCGCCACCGCTTCGCTGACGTCGTGGGTGACCAGCAACACCGTAAAGCCGTGTTGTTGCCAGAGCCGCTCGATCATCTGCTGCATTTCAATTCGGGTCAGCGCATCCAGCGCACCCAACGGCTCGTCGAGCAACAGCAGGCGCGGTTGATGGATCAGTGCGCGAGCCAGCGCCACACGTTGCTTCTGCCCTCCGGACAACGCCGCCGGCCACTCGTTGGCGCGATCCGCCAGGCCGACCGCTTCCAGGGCTTTCAGCGCTTGCGGACGCCAGTTGCCCTTGAGGCCGAGGCCAACGTTGTCGATGATCTTTTTCCACGGCAGCAGACGCGCTTCCTGGAACATCAGCCGGGTGTCTTCCCGCGCCTCGCTCAGCGGAGCGGTGCCGGCGAGCAATTCACCAGCCGTAGGTTTGTCGAGGCCAGCAAGCAAGCGCAGCAGGGTACTTTTGCCACAGCCGCTACGGCCGACCACTGCTACGAATTGACCGGCCGGAACGTGCAGGTCGATCTCACGCAGCACCTGCCGCGAGCCGAAGGTTTTTTGCAGCTTGCGCACCGCCAGCGGGATTCCGCGCAGCAGGCGTGGAGGTTGTTGGGCAGTCATGCAGCACCTCCCTTGACGACCTGATAGGCCGGATGCCAGCGCAGCCATACGCGTTCAAGTCCACGGGCCGCGAGGTCGGCCAGTTTGCCGAGCACCGCGTATAGCAGAATCGCCAGCACCACCACGTCGGTCTGCAGGAACTCCCGGGCGTTCATCGCCAGGTAGCCAATGCCGGAGCTGGCGGAGATGGTTTCGGCGACGATCAGCGTCAGCCACATGAAGCCCAGGGCAAAGCGCACACCGACCAGGATCGAAGGCAAGGCCCCCGGCAGAATCACTTGGCGAAACAGGCTGAAACCCGACAGACCGTAGCTGCGCGACATTTCCACCAACGCCGGGTCGACGTTGCGGATGCCGTGATAGGTGTTGAGGTAGATCGGGAACAAGGTGCCCAGGGCCACCAGGAAAATCTTCGCCGACTCGTCGATGCCGAACCACAGGATCACCAAGGGAATCAGCGCCAGGTGCGGCACGTTGCGGATCATCTGCACCGAGCTGTCGAGCAGGCGCTCGCCCCATTTCGACAGGCCGGTGATAAAGCCCAGGGTCAGGCCGATGCCGCCGCCAATGGCGAAACCCAGCGCCGCGCGCCAACCGCTGATAGCCAGGTGCGTCCAGATTTCACCACTGCTGACCAGGCTCACCCCGGCTTCGATCACGGCAATGGGCGCCGGCAGAATCCGCGTCGACAACCAGCCCGCCGACACCGACAACTGCCACACCGCTAACAGCAAGACCGGTAATGCCCATGGCGCAAGGCTGTGAATGACTTTCTTCATGGTGCGCCTCAGCTCTGGGACGCAGCTTTAGGGAGAATGTCGTTAGCAACCATCTCGCCAAACGGGCTGACGTAACCGGCGCTTTTCGGCAACTCGGGACGCTCGATATCCAAGTGCGAGAACAGCAGTTCGGCAACGCGATACGACTCTTCCAGGTGTGGATAACCGGAAAAGATAAAGGTATCGATACCCAGGTCCGCGTACTCCTTTACACGGGCAGCCACGGTTGGACCATCACCCACCAGCGCCGTGCCGGCACCGCCGCGCACCAGGCCGACACCGGCCCACAGGTTGGGACTGACTTCCAGGTTATCGCGACTGCCGCCGTGCAGAGCCGCCATACGTTGCTGGCCAACCGAGTCGAAACGCGCCAGCGAAGCCTGGGCACGTGCGATGGTGTCGTCGTCCAGGTGCGAGATCAGTCGGTCCGCCGCTTGCCACGCCTGGGCATTGGTTTCGCGCACGATCACATGCAGGCGAATACCGAAGCGCACAGTGCGCCCGAGCTTGGCGGCCTTGGCGCGCACCTGGGCGATTTTTTCGGCAACGGCGGCCGGCGGCTCGCCCCAGGTCAGGACCATTTCGACCTGCTCTGCCGCCAAATCCTGGGTCGCTTCCGACGAACCGCCGAAGTACAGCGGCGGACGCGGTTGCTGGATCGGAGGATAGAGCAGCTTGGCGCCCTTCACGCTGATGTGCTGACCGTCGTAATCGACGGTTTCGCCTTCCAGCACCCGACGCCAGATGCGGGTGAACTCCACCGAGGCCTGATAGCGCTCTTCGTGGGTCAGGAACAGACCGTCGCCGGCCAACTCTTCCGGATCACCGCCTGTCACCAGGTTGAACAGCGCACGCCCACCGGACAAACGATCCAGGGTCGCCGCCTGACGCGCCGCCACCGTCGGGGAAATGATCCCGGGGCGCAGCGCGACGAGGAATTTCAAACGCTGGGTCACTGGAATCAGCGACGCGGCCACCAGCCACGAGTCTTCGCAGGAACGACCGGTGGGAATCAGCACGCCGCCAAAACCCAGGCGATCCGCCGCTTGCGCGACTTGTTGCAGGTAACCGTGGTCGACGGCGCGAGCGCCTTCGGCGGTGCCAAGGTAATGGCCGTCGCCGTGGGTAGGCAGGAACCAGAAGATGTTGAGGCTCATTGGAGTGGTCTCCTTAAGGAATCGATTACTGTGCTTTGGCAACGGCTGCCGGCGGCGTCCAGATCACGTCTTTGATGCTCAAAGGCTTGGGAATCAGCTTGAGCTGGTAGAAGCTGTCGGCGATTTTCTGTTGGGCGGCGACCACTTCCGGGGTCAGGAACAGCGCGCCGTAGCCCTGGCGTTTCACGGACGTCAGGGTGATGTCCGCTGGCAGGCCAAGCAGTGGCGAAACCTGTTGGGTCACATCGTCCGGATTGGCCTTGGACCATTCACCGACTGCGCGCACTTCTTCCACGAGGGTCTTGATCACCTCAGGGTTTTTCTGCGCATAGGGCTTGGTGGCGAGGTAGAACTGGTGGTTATCGACGATGCCTTGGCCATCGCGCAGGGTATGGGCCTGCAGCTGCTGTTCGGCGGCGGCCTGGTATGGGTCCCAGATGACCCAGGCATCGACACTGCCACGCTCGAACGCGGCGCGGGCATCAGCCGGCGGCAGGAATACGGTCTGGATATCGCTGTACTTGAGGCCGGCGTCTTCCAGGGCGCGGACCAGCAAGTAATGCACATTGGAGCCTTTGTTCAGGACGACTTTCTTACCCTTGAGGTCCTTCACCGATTTGATCGGCGAGTCCTTCGGCACCAGGATCGCTTCACTGTGCGGCGCTGGCGGTTCGTAGGCGACGTAGAGCAGATCCGCGCCCGCGGCCTGGGCGAACACTGGCGGGGTTTCGCCAGTAACGCCGAAGTCGATGGAGCCGACGTTCAGGCCTTCGAGCAGTTGCGGACCACCGGGGAACTCAGTCCATTGCACGTCCACGCCTTGGGCGGCAAGGCGTTTTTCCAGAGTCCCCTTGGCTTTGAGCAGCACCAGGGTGCCATATTTCTGGTAACCGATACGAAGCGTCTCGGCCTGAGCTTGAGTAATGGCGCCGAAGGTGACAGCCGCAGCAAACAGAGCGACCAGACCACGACGCAAAATGACAGGGCGCATGGCGCTCTCCTTTTTGCAGTTGGGTTTTTGGCTGCACCTGCTTGCCCGTTAGCGGGCGAGTAAGGCCAGTACATCAATTTGGAATGGGGCTTATGTTCAGTGGAGCTCAGATGCTCCAGCGAGCACTCAACAAACGATCATTCAATAGCTGCGGGTCGAGCGGCTTGGGCCGTCGCGCCATGGCGCTGAAAAACAACTCCAGCGACTCGTTCAATCTTTGCTCCAGCTCCGGCGCCAACTGTGCCTGCGCACTGCCTTCGCCGTAAGCGATCTGGCTGTCGACGGCGAAAATCCCCTGGAGCAGCTCCTGGGCCTTCAATGCCGACAATACCGGCTTGAGTGCGTAATCCACCGCCAGCATGTGGGCAATGCTGCCCCCGGTTGCCATGGGCAGCACCACTTTATGCGCCAGGGCGCGCTCGGGCAGCAGATCCAGCACGGTTTTCAACGCACCTGAGAAAGAAGCCTTGTACACCGGCGTGGCAATCAGCAGGCCATCGGCGTTTTCAATCTGTTGAAGCAGGTTGATCACCTTCGGACTGTCGAAGCGTGCATGCAGCAAGTCTTCGGCCGGGAAGTCCCGCACCTGATAGCTCACCACTTCCACACCCTGCCCTTGCAACCAACGCTGGGAGCGCTCCAGCAACACCCCGGAACGGGAGCGCTGGCTGGGGCTGCCACCGAGTGAGACGACCAACATTCAGACGATTCCTTGAGCGGCGTTGCGATTCGCGGTTTGCGATCTCGCTTGGATAGAGTGACCTTAACAGGTGATTTATATATCTATAAATCATATTTATTCATTTGGTTATTCGTTTTGGCGATATAACTTCAGTTTCTTCCTGACAAAAAAAAAGGCCGTCGAAACGGCCTGAAAACCCCCTGCTTTGTGTTCTTGATCGTTCCCACGCTCTGCGTGGGAATGCAGCCCGGGACGCTCCGCGTCCCCTCGAAAGCCGAACGCAGAGCGTCCGTTGAGGCGTTCCTTTGCTGCGCGTGGGAACGCGCAGACTTCAGCGATTCGGCTGCGGTGTCAGGCGCAAGTACGGCTTAATGGCTCGATAGCCTTTGGGAAAGCGCTGCCTGATTTCATCTTCATCCTTGAGCGATGGCACGATCACCACCTCATCACCGTCCTGCCAGTTGGCCGGGGTGGCCACCTTGAAGTTGTCGGTCAGTTGCAGCGAGTCGATCACCCGCAGGATTTCATGGAAGTTGCGACCGGTGCTCGCCGGGTAGGTGATGGTCAACCGTACCTTTTTGTTCGGGTCGATCACGAACAGCGAGCGCACCGTCAAGGTGTCGTTGGCGTTCGGATGGATCAAGTCGTACAGGTCCGAAACCTTGCGGTCGGCGTCGTCGAGAATCGGGAAGTTGACCACGGTGCCCTGGGTTTCGTTGATGTCTTCGATCCACCTGTGGTGCGATTCCACCGGGTCGACGGACAGCGCGATGGCCTTGACCCCACGCTTGGCGAATTCGTCTTTCAACTTCGCCGTAAAGCCCAGCTCGGTGGTGCACACCGGCGTGAAGTCGGCCGGGTGGGAAAACAGCACACCCCAACTATCGCCCAGCCACTGGTGAAACCGGATGGTACCGGCGCTGGAATCCTGTTCGAAATCCGGGGCGATATCGCCCAGTCTGATACTCATGGTGCTGCTCCTGGTGAGTGCTGGTTGAGTTCAACTGTGCCTGCATTTTTTATTCATTAAAAAGAATAAATATCGATTTATTTAGATCGCAAAGGAATATTAAACATCTCTTCACTGGACGCCCGAACCCATCGCCCCCAACATCGGCCACAAGGTTCGAGAAGGCCTTGAGTTGCTGTAAAAGAGGGGAAATACGAGGCCGGTTTACGGGGGTGAGCCCGCCTCGAAAACGCAAAAGCCCCGCCCGGCGTGATGCCGGGCGGGGCTTTTTTTTGCGTCGGTTACCCTGTGGGAGCGAGCAGGCTCGCTCCCACACGCTATTACAACAGCGGGATCGAGTAGCTGACGATCAGGCGATTCTCGTCCTGGGAGCGAGTGTTCGGCAGATCGGTACGCCAGCTGGCGTTTTTCCACATCACGCCGAGGTTTTTCAACGCACCGGACTGAACGACGTAACCCACGGTCAGGTCGCGTTCCCACTCGGAAGCGCCGCTGGCCGCTTCGCGACCGGCAGAGTTGACGGTATCGATATCGTCGCCATGCAGGTACACCACGCCCGCCGTCAGGCCAGGCACGCCAACCTTGGCGAAGTCATACGAGTAGCGTGCCTGCCAGGTGCGTTCGCCGGCACGGGCGAACTTCTGGATTTGCGAGTCAGTGATGATGTAGGCCGACGATCCGTCGCCCTGGTTCAGCCACGGGAAATCGCTGCTGCCGTTGCTGACCTGGTAACCACCACCAAAGGTGTGACCGGCAACGGAATACAGGAACAGGCCGCTGTACAGGTTGTTGTCGACCTTGCCTTTACCGTTTGGAGCGTTGTAGTTGCCGGTGGTGAAGTACAGCGGATCGTGACCGTTGGCACCGTCATCGGAACTGTTGAAGTAGCGCAAATCCGACTTCAACACACCGGGGCCGATTGCCCAGTTGTGCACCAGGCCCAGGAAGTGTTGCTTGTAGAACTCTTCGAGGTTGCCGTAGTAGTACTGGGCTGTCAGGTCCTTGGTGAGCTTGTAGTCACCACCGGCGTAGATGAACTTATTGCTGTCTCGACCTGTTGAGGCACGGCTGTTGGCGCCCGAGATCGACAACTGTTCGTTGTTGCTCGAGTTACGACCTTTTACCTGCTCGATCTGGCCACCGATCAAGGTCAGGTCCTTGATATCGCCCGAGCTGAGTTGGCCACCCTGCCAGGTTTGTGGAAGCAGGCGACCATCGTTGGTCACGATAACCGGCAGTTTTGGCTGCAGGGTGCCCAGTTTCAATTCAGTCTGGGAAACCTTGGCCTTGGCAGTCAGGCCCAGGCTGGAGAAGTTATCAACCGCTTCGCCGTTGGACTTGCTTGGGAACACCGTACCGCCATAGGACGTCGCAGTGGCGCCGTTTGTACCGCCGCCCGAATCCAGGCGCACGCCCAGAAGGCCGATCGCATCAACACCAAAACCAACGGTGCCTTGGGTATAACCGGAAGTGAAACGCAGGTCGAAGCCTTGGCCCCACTCTTCGTTTTTGTTCGGACCGGTACCATCACGGTAATCGGTGTTGATGTAGAAGTTGCGCAGCCCCAACGTTGCCTTGCTGTCTTCGATGAAACCGGCGGCGCTTGCTTGCTGCGCCAAAACCCCTACGGCCACTGCCACGGCCAGGTTGGACTTGTTCATTGTTTCGCTCCTATCGTTTTCTAATTCTTGGTCCTGGGTCGAATGCCCTGGATCCGCCGGCGCCATTAGCGCCAGACCGTCTGGATCGGTCTTTTTTTGGGCCGCGCAGAATACCCCTTCATAATCCTAAAAAGAATTGAAAAATAAATTTTAATCGCATTTAGGAATATGCCCCGACGGTAAAGCCCGAGGTATCGACGACAAGCCGATTCCTGGAATTCTTGGGTGTTCGGGGATTTGGAACTCGATCCGAAGCTTACGGTGCGTATCGGATGGCCTAACTTTAAGCGCTTGAGTAAAATTCTAAAAAGAATAAAAAATAATCATATGCATTGTTTATGGAATATAAAACGGGAGGCGAAAAAAAGCCCCGTCCGCCGACGAGGCTTTTTGCTACGGCTTACTTGAAGGCGTAGGTGTAGTTGAAGATCACACGGGTCTGGTCTTCATCAAGGGTACTGGTGTTACCACGATACATACCGTGACGCAGCGTCGTACCAAAGCCTTTAAGCGGACCGGTTTGAATCACGTAATCCACACGCAGGTCGGTCTCGCGCTCGTTCAGGTCCTTGCCCACGCCGTTGGTGGCCTTGATGTCCTGGCCGTACAGGTAAGCAGCCGACGCTTTCAAACCTGGAACACCCAGCGAAGCGAAGTCATAAGAGTACTGACCGTAGGTGGTGTTTTCACCGGCACGGATAAAGCTGCCGACGGTGGCATCGGTAAACGAGTAGAAGCTGGCGCCGCCAGCACCTTCGTTGCGTCCGTTACCATCGACAACGTTGGCCTGGTTCAGGAAAACAAAGCCGCCGTCATCGTTGACACGCTGATGCCCGAGCAGGAATGCACTGCCACCCAGGGTATAGGTGAACGTGGCGCTCCAGGTCTTGTTATCGACCTCGCCCGGCGTCTTGGCGAAGCCGTTGTTGTTGTTGAACCGGTAGCCCGCCTGGCCGCTGCCGTTCTTGCCATCGGAGCTGCTGTCGAAGTAGCGAATGTCAGTCTTGAACGACTGGTTAGGCGCGATCGGGTAAACGTGCACCAGGCCGAGGAAGTTCTGCTTGTAGAAGTCTTCCAGGTTCGCGTAGTAGTACTGCAGCAACAGGTCCTTGGTGACCTTCCAGTCAGCACCGGCGTAACGGAACTGGTTGCTGTCCTGGGTAGCGCCAGCCACAGACAGGCCAGTGCTGTTCGAGGAGGCGCGACCCGTCGCGTGCTCGAGTTGACCGACGTTGAAGGTCACGTTGTCGATTTCCTTCGAGGTGATGGTGCCACCCTCAAAGGTTTGTGGCAGTACGCGACTGTCGTTCGCGATCAGGATAGGCATGTTGGGCTGCAAGGCACCCCCGTAGTGGGCCTCGGTCTTCGAGACGCGTGCCTTGACGTTGCCCGCCAAACGGCTCCACGAACTCTCTGCCGAACCATCGGAATCGCTAGGGGAGAAGGAGTTGTTGTCCGGGTGATGGCCCTTGCCGCCGTCCAGATGGATGCCGACCAGTGCCTGGGCGTCGATACCGAAGCCAACGGTGCCTTGGGTGAAGCCCGACTGGTAATCGAACTTCAGGCCTTCCGCCGCTTCACGCTGCCGGTTGGCAGGCGTACTGGCACCTTCACGCTTATCCGAGTCGAAATAATAGGTGCGCGAACTAACGGAAGCCTTGCTGTCATCGATGAAACCGGCGGCGCCTGCCTGCTGCGCCAGAACCCCTACGGCCACGGCCAGGGTCAAGGTCGACTTGTTCATTGTTTAAACTCCTCTCGTCTCTAATTCTTATTGGTCCTGGTTCCGGGTCATATGCCTGGAATCTAAGATGCGCGATTAGCGCCAGAGCGTGACCCACAAGTCAATCGTAACTACATGTGTCTACGACCATAGTCTAATCCCCGATTTTTTGGTCCTTGCCGGTCATGCTTTCGTCATAAACCTGAAAAGAATGGATGGTTTCTTTTCTCATACCGTTTAGGAATTTCGCTCATTTTTTGCCTTTCCTCAGGCTAGAGCCTCCGGCTCATAAGCTAATTCCTAAATGGTATTTATTAGGCGTTTTTTAGATCGATTAGGTTTGGAAGCAATTCCGAAACAAAACCTTTCATAAAGGCCAACGCCATGTCGATCAGACGCGCACTATCCAAGCCATTTGTTACAGTTTGTGTATCGCTCGTATTTTCTTTTTCCACCCATGCGGCAAACCTCACGGTTGGCTACCAGACCGGCATTGATCCAAGCAAAGTCCCCCAGGCCGATGGCCTTTATGAAAAAACCATTGGCGAGAAAATCGACTGGCGGCGCTTCAACAGTGGCCCGGAAGTGGTCACCGCCATTGCTTCCGGCGACGTGCAGATCGGCAACCTCGGCTCCAGCCCACTGGCCGCCGCGGCCTCGCGCAATCTGCCGATCGTCGCGTTCCTCGTTTCCGCACAGATCAATGCCGCCGAAGCCTTGGTGGTGCGCAATGGCAGTGGTATCGCAAAACCGCAAGATCTGATCGGCAAGACCATCGCCACGCCGTTCGTTTCCACATCCCACTACAGCCTGTTGGGCGCGCTTAAGCACTGGGGCCTGGACGCGTCGAAAGTCAAAGTGGTGAACCTGCAACCGGCAGAAATCGCCGCCGCCTGGAAGCGTGGAGACATTGATGGCGCATTTGTGTGGTCGCCAGCCCTGGGGGAAATCCGCAAGACCGGCAAGACCTTGACCGATGCCGCACAAGTCGGCCAATGGGGTGCACCGACCTTCGAAGTCTGGGTAGCGCGCAAGGATTACGCCGAGAAGCACCCAGAGGTCATCGCCCGGTTCGCCAAGGTCACCCTCGACTCATTTGCCGACTATGCGGCGCATAAGGACAGCTGGACCGAGGATTCGGTACCGGTGCAGAAAATCGCCAAATTGACCGGAGCCAATGCAGCCGATGTACCGGAATTGCTGGCCGGGTCCGCGTTCCCGGATGCCAAGGCACAACAGACCAGCGCCCTGCTGGCCGGCGGTACGGCGCTGGCGATTGGCGAGACGGCGAAATTCTTGAAGGAACAGGGGAAGGTTGAAACGGTGCTGCCGGATTACTCACCGTATGTCAGCGCAAAATTCGTGCAGCAATAACCCCCCCTGCACTTGATCGTTCCCACGCTCCGCGTGGGAATGCAGCCCGGGACGCTCCGCGTCCCCACTCAGAAGCCAAACGCGGAGCGTCCGTTGAGGCGTTCCCACGCAGAGCTTGGGAACGATCCGGTCGACCGTGACCGCACAATCACAAGGCTTTTTCGAAGATCTTCGAGTTACGCTGGTAGTTGTACAGCGACGCCCGTGCCGACGGCAGGCGATCGACGCTGCTCGGCACGAAGCCACGCTCGCGGAACCAGTGAGCCGTGCGCGTGGTGAGGACGAACAAGGTTTTCAACCCCTGGGCCCGTGCACGGGTTTCAATGCGCTCGAGAAGCTCATCACCGCGACCGCCATGACGGTACTCCGGGTTCACCGCCAGGCACGCCAACTCTCCGGCATCGGAATCGGCGATCTGATACAGCGCCGCGCAGGCGATGATCATGCCCTCACGCTCGACCACGCTGAACTGCTCGATCTCACGCTCGAGTACTTCGCGGGAGCGGCGTACCAGGATGCCCTGCTCTTCCAGCGGGCTGATCAAGTCCAGCAAGCCGCCGACGTCTTCGATGGCCGCTTCGCGCACCACCTCGAATTGCTCCTGGGCCACCAGCGTACCGCCACCGTCACGGGTAAACAGCTCGGTCAGCAGCGCACCGTCTTCGGCATAGCTGACGATATGGCTGCGGGCCACGCCGCCACGGCAGGCTTCAGCGGCGGCATCCAGCAGCTCGGCCTGGTAATTGCTGCCCAGACGCTGCAAATGCGCCGGCACCTGCTGCGGACGCAGTTCGCGTACCAGCCTGCCGTGTTCATCGATCAAACCAAGGTCGGCGCCAAACAGCAGCAGTTTGTCTGCGCCCAGGTCGATGGCCGCGCGCGTGGCGACATCTTCACAAGCGAGGTTGAAAATTTCGCCGGTCGGCGAATAGCCCAGTGGCGACAAGAGCACGATGGAGCGCTCGTCCAGCAAGCGATTGATGCCCTTGCGGTCAACCCGACGCACTTCACCGGTGTGGTGATAGTCGACACCTTCAAGCACGCCGATGGGACGCGCCGTCACCAGGTTGCCGCTGGCCACCCGCAGGCGCGAGCCTTGCATCGGCGAAGACGCCATGTCCATGGACAGCCGCGCTTCGATGGCGATGCGCAGTTGGCCGACCGCATCGATCACGCACTCCAGGGTCGCCGCATCGGTAATGCGCATTCCATGGTGGTAATGCGGGGTCAGGCCGCGAGACTCGAGGCGTGCTTCGATTTGCGGGCGCGAACCGTGCACCAGCACCAGGCGCACGCCCAGGCTGTGCAACAACACCAGGTCGTGGACGATGTTGCCGAAGTTCGGGTGTTCAACGCCATCGCCGGGCAGCATGACGACAAAGGTGCAATCGCGGTGGGCGTTGATGTAGGGCGAAGCGTGACGAAGCCAATTGACGTATTCGGGCATGAACCTGGGCCTGTAATAAATAGCAGCCGAAAAAAGGGCGGAACAGAAAACGCACAGCGGGCTGATGGTTATCGTCGGAACAGGCTTGGCGACACGCGCGCTCTCCTCATGAATACGGGTTGGGACACCGGCAATTTAAACTGCGCATTCAACCGGTTGGTACCGATTTTTGGGCCGGCGTCAGGCAGTAATGTTCAATCAACTGTCGTAATAGATGCACCGTAGGCTGCAAACGTGACATTTCGAGGAATTCCCCCGGTTGGTGGGCACAGGCGATATCGCCCGGGCCAAGCACCAGTGTTTCGCAGCCAAGTCGCTGAAGATAAGGCGCTTCGGTGCCAAATGCCACTGCTTCGGCGCCATGGCCGGTGAGCTTTTCGGCAATGCGTACCAGTTCCGCATCCTCAGCCTGCTCGAAAGGAGGCACTTCGGGGAAGAGCGGTGCGTAATCGATTTTTACCTGGTGCCGCTCGGCAATCGCCTTGAGCTTCTGCGAAATATCGGCTCGCAGGATCTTGGGATCCATGCCCGGCAACGGCCGCAGATCGAACTCCAGCGAACACTGGCCGCAGATGCGGTTGGGGTTGTCGCCACCATGGATGCAGCCGAAGTTCATGGTCGGCATCGGCACGCTGAATTGCGGATTACGGAATTCACGCTGCCACAACAGGCGCAAGCCGCGTAGTTCACCGATGGCATCGTGCATGGCTTCGAGTGCGCTGTGCCCCAGGCGCGGGTCCGAGGAGTGGCCGCTCTGCCCGAGGATATCGATGCGCTCCATCATGATGCCTTTGTGCATGCGGATCGGCTTGAGCCCGGTCGGCTCGCCGATCACGGCTGCACGTCCCAGCGGCCGTCCCGCCTGGGCCAGTGCCCGGGCGCCGGACATCGAGCTTTCTTCATCGCAGGTGGCAAGGATCAGCAGCGGCTGCTTGAACGGTTGGTCGAGCAGCGGCCGGACGGCTTCGATGGCCAGGGCGAAAAAGCCCTTCATGTCGCAACTGCCCAGGCCGACCCAGCGCCCGTCGACCTCAGTCAGCTTCAGGGGGTCGGTCTGCCACAACGCGCCATCGAACGGCACCGTATCACTGTGACCGGCCAGCACGAGCCCGCCGGGGCCACTGCCAAAACTGGCCAGCAAGTTGAATTTGCCGGGGCTGACCTGCTGGATGTCGCAGGCAAAACCCAGATCACCGAGCCAGGCGGCCAGCAAGTCGATCACCGGACGATTGGATTGATCGAGGCTTGGCTGGGTGCAACTGACGGATGGCGCAGCGATCAGTGCAGCGAACTGATCTTTCATGGACGGCAAAGGCATCGCTGACTCCAACTCCCGAATTGAAGTCCATCATAGAGCCATCCGGTGACAGGAATAAACCGTCGCACGGCGTAGGCAGGTTGAGTCCTGTACACTGCACGACCTTGGCAGCCACCTTTTCCCCCGGCTGCGCTCCCGATCCTGGATTTTCCGGCCATGCAGAAAGAAACCGAAATCAAGCTCCGCGTCAGCCGCGAAACCCTCGCCGCCCTGCGCGAGCACCCGTTACTGAAAAAACGCAACAAAAGTGGCTGGGAACGCCGTGAGTTGATGAATCAATACTTCGACACCCCTGAGCGTGACCTGGCCCGGGCCAAAGTCGCCCTGCGCCTGCGCAAGGATGGCGAAGAAGTGATCCAGACCCTCAAGACCCGCGGCCAAAGCGTCGCTGGCCTGTCCGTACGTAACGAGTACGACTGGAACCTGCCCAAAGCCAAGCTCGACCTGAAAAAACTGGACGGCGAATGCTGGCCCGAAGAACTGGCCGAGCTGGACAAGAAAACCCTGAAAGCCATCTTCACCACCGACTTCGTCCGCGAGCGCGCGGAAATCGCCTGGGGCCGCGGCAAGACCAAAGTGGTCATCGAAGCGGCACTGGACCTGGGCCACGTGGTGGTCGGCAAGCAAAAAGAAGAAATCTGCGAACTGGAACTGGAATTGCGCGAAGGCGAACCCGCTGCGCTGCTGGAACTGGCCGCCGAACTGGCTGAAAAACTGGCGCTGATGCCATGCGACATCAGCAAGGCCGAACGTGGCTATCGCCTGTACGACGCCCACAGTTACTCCTTGAGCCTGCCGGCACCGCAGATCAGCGCCGAAACGCCACTGGACGACGCCTTCGCCGCACTCAGCTGGCACTTGCTGGGCAGCAGCCAGCGCCTGGCCGAGCAGTATCGTTTCAATGGCCACTGGCGCCTGTTGCAGGACTGGGTCGAGAACCTGGCTGAAATGCGCGCGCTGATCAGCAGCCTCGGTCAAGCCGCACCGCGCCAGTCGACCCACGATTTGCGTGTCGCCCTCGACGCCCTGCTGGAAGACTGGCGCCCGCTGGTACAGGCTGGCCTGGACGATGAAGACGTTCGCAAAGCCGCGCCGGAGCAGTTCCTCGAAGAACTCGAAGACCCGCGTTGGGGCTTGTTCTCCCTGAACACCTCGCGTTGGTTGCTGGCCCGCACCTGGACCGCCGAGCGTAATACCCGGGGCAATCGCCAGGGCGCCGCGCAATTGGGCAGCTGGCTGCCGCGCCTGCTGGGCGAGGAAGCCACCTCGCTGCAATTGCAGCGCTACCAGCAACAGCCGGAAGACCTGGCCGAGCAACTGCCGCGTATCGAGCGCATTCAGGTCTGGTTGCACCACGCACGCAACGTGCTGGAGATCCCGGAAATGGATCGCCTCTACGGCGAGCTGAACAAGCTGGCGCAACTGGCCAACGAGCCGATCACCGACGAAACCCTGGATGCGCGCAAGCAGCAGGCGATCGCGGTTTATCAGAATCGTGCCTGGAAGATGCTTCTGCGTCTGTAACACCGCTAAAAGATCGCAGCCTTCGGCAGCTCCTACATAGAATTGTGTACCCCTGTAGGAGCTGCCGCAGGCTGCGATCTTTTGCTTTACCGCAACACCGGCAAACTGGTCGTCGATTTGATCTCCGACAACGCCACGATCGAGTTCACCTCCTGTATCCCCGGCACCAGCGACAGCTTCTCGAAGAAGAACCGCTCGTACGCCTCGATATCCGCCGCGACGATCCTCAACATGAAGTCCACCGCCCCCATCAGCACGTAGCACTCCAATACTTCAGGAAAACCTCGAATGGCCTCGGTGAACTCGGTGAAGTTCGAACGGCCATGGGCGTTGAGTTTTACCTGGGCAAAAATCTGCGTGTTCAGGCCGATTTTCTTGCGGTCGAGCAAGGTGACCTGGCTGCGAATGATCCCCTCCTCTTTCATTCGCTGAATCCGCCGCCAACAGGGTGACTGCGAAAGCCCCACCTGTTCGGCGATCTGCGCGCTTGAAAGCGAAGCATCCTCCTGCAGCAAGGCGAGAATCCTACGGTCGTAGCTGTCCAACTCGCTATGCATAAAAAAACCTTCAACTGATGATCTTGCGAATTACTTAATTCAACATAACGCGAATATGTCCAATCATAGATAAGAAATACCCGCCACCGAATGTAAAAATTTCTCCAATCAGATTGGAGATCGAGCATGCCTTACCTGGAAGCCGTGAATACCTCGCTAACCCGCGCCGATGCCTGGAATGCCGGCAACACCCATTGCCGCGTTCACTATCAATTGCTCGCCGAAGCCGAACCGGACCTGTTATGCCGCGCGCTCAACCTGTTTGCCTTGCAGTGCCTGACCCCGCAGCAGGTGCAGGTGCAGCGTCACGACGATTTGCTGGCCATCGATGTGGTCGTCGACGGCTTGAGCTGGCATCGCGCCCAGGTGATTGCGCAAAAACTGCGCAACCTGATCAGCGTCTGTTCGGTCGATCTGCAAGCGGCGGATTGCGCCTGGGGAGAAGCGGTTCTGGCGGCGGGCTGAAAAACCCCGATACGGCTTCGTCGGGTAGTGGCCCAACGGCTTGCAGGGTCACGACTATCCTTTGCGCACTGTTTTCAAAAGGAGCCCGCATGTCCGTTCAAATCGCCCTTCAGGACCGCTGGCTGGACCTCAATGATGTGCTGCGTGAACTGGTCGCCCAGGGCTTTGTCAGCCAGGACTCGGCCGAACAGGCGTTGAACGCCCGACGCCGTCACGCCGCCGATGGCCAGATACACCCGCTGGAGTTCATCGCCAGCCAACACCTGGACGACCTCAGCCGTCCGGGCAAGCACCTCGACCTTGAAAGCCTGACCCTGTGGCTATCCCAGCAGGCGGGCCAGCCTTACCTGCGGATCGATCCGCTGAAAATCAACGTCGCGGCCGTGACGCCGCTGATGTCCTACGCCTTCGCCCAGCGCCACAAGATTCTCGCGGTGTCGGTCGATCGCGACGCAGTAACCATCGCCAGCGCCCAGCCTTATGTAACGGGTTGGGAAGCAGACCTGGCCCACGTGCTGAAGTTGCCGATCAAGCGCGTGGTGGCCAACCCGGTGGACATCCAGCGTTTCAGCGTGGAGTTCTTTCGCCTGGCCAAATCGGTCAGCGGCGCGAACAGCGCCGATCAGCAGGTCAGCCACCTGGGCAATTTCGAGCAGTTGCTCAACCTCGGCGCCAGCGACCAGGAGCCCGACGCCAACGACGCGCACATCGTCAATATCGTCGACTGGCTGTTCCAGTACGCCTTCCAGCAGCGCGCCAGCGATATCCACATCGAGCCCCGACGCGAACAGGGCACGGTGCGCTTCCGCATCGACGGCGTATTGCACAACGTCTACCAATTCCCGCCCCAGGTGACCATGGCCATCGTCAGTCGCCTCAAAAGCCTGGGCAGAATGAACGTTGCGGAGAAACGCAAACCCCAGGACGGCCGGGTGAAAACCAAGACTCCGGAGGGTGGAGAAGTCGAGTTGCGGCTCTCGACCTTGCCCACGGCCTTCGGCGAAAAAATGGTCATGCGGATCTTTGACCCGGAAGTGCTGCTCAAGGATTTCGATCAGTTGGGTTTTTCCGCCGATGACCTGCGGCGCTGGCAGGACATGACCCGCCAGCCCAATGGCATTATCCTGGTCACCGGGCCGACCGGTTCGGGCAAGACCACTACGCTCTACACCACGCTGAAAAAACTGGCGACGCCGCAAGTCAACCTCTGCACCATCGAAGACCCGATAGAAATGGTCGAGCCGGCGTTCAACCAGATGCAGGTCCAGCACAACATCGACCTGACTTTCGCCGCCGGTGTCCGGGCGCTGATGCGGCAAGACCCGGACATCATCATGATTGGCGAGATCCGCGACCTGGAAACCGCCGAGATGGCCATCCAGGCGGCCCTCACCGGGCACCTGGTGTTATCGACGCTGCACACCAACGATGCACCCAGCGCCATCAGCCGTTTGCTGGAACTGGGCGTGCCGCACTACCTGATCAAGGCCACCGTACTCGGCGTGATGGCCCAACGCCTGGTGCGCACCCTGTGCCCACACTGCAAGGCCCCGCAAACCCTGGGCGAGGAAGACTGGCAAACCCTGACCCGGCCCTGGCAGGCCCCCTTGCCTGGCAACGCCCAGCGCGCCATTGGCTGCCTGGAATGTCGCGATACCGGCTACCACGGTCGTGCCGGGGTGTACGAAATCATGCAATTGAGCGACGGCTTGAAGGCGCTGATCAATCCCGACACTGACTTGCTGGCGGTGCGGCGCCAGGCGTTCAAGGAGGGCATGCGCAGCCTGCGACTGTCGGGGGCGCAGAAAGTGGCGGCGGGCCTGACGACGATTGAGGAGGTGTTGCGGGTGACTCCGCAGAGCGAGCAGAAGTAGGTGGACCGTTACGGAACTCGATTGGGGGTCGACAATCCAACATCGCAGTTAATCAGTGGAGTCACCCATCATGCGTTTCAAAGTTGCTGTCGCTACCATCGCCTTGTTGTCCCTGCCTGTCGGCTCGGCGATGGCTGATAGCTTTTGGCGTAACGTCCTTACCTCCGGTGCAACCACCGGCTCGACCTACCTGACGTTCAAGGATAACAAGATGATCGTCGCGGCCCAGGACGATGCCGGCAGCTTTGTGGCCAGTGACGGCAGCATCCGCGGCCCGTACCTGGAAGCGGCAATGCAGAAAGTCCGCGCCGACAACCCGGGTTTGCAGGCCACGGATATGGAACTGGCGAATGCGATCCTGGCGAAGAATGCCGTGGCTTCGGAATAAGGTTGCCGAACAAAAAATGCCGCCCATATGAGCGGCATTTTTTATGGACGTTTAAAAGCAAAGATCGCAGCCTGCGGCAGCTCCTACGGGGGATCGCATTACCATGTGGGAGCTGCCGCAGGCTGCGATCTTTTGACCTTGCCTAACGGTATTCGTCCAGCGGCACACACGCACAAAACAGGTTCCGGTCGCCGTAGACATTGTCCACCCGGTTCACCGCCGGCCAATACTTGTGCGCCTTGGTGTGCGCATCCGGTGTGACCGCCTGCACGATGCTGTAAGGCCGTTCCCACACGCCAGTGATGTCCGCCAGCGTATGCGGCGCTCGTTTCAACGGGTTGTCCTCGGCCGGCCAGTTGCCATTCTGCACCTCGGTAATTTCCGCGCGGATGCTCAGCATCGCGCCGATAAAACGGTCCAGCTCTGCCTTCGATTCGCTTTCGGTGGGCTCGACCATCAACGTTCCCGGCACCGGGAACGACATGGTGGGTGCATGGAAGCCGTAGTCCATCAGGCGCTTGGCAACGTCCTCCTCGCTGATGCCGGTCAGCGCCTTGAGGGGTCGCAAGTCGAGAATGCATTCGTGGGCCACTCGCTCGTTGCGGCCGGTGTAGAGGACCGGAAACGCGCCGGACAGGTGCCGCGCCAGGTAATTGGCCGCCAGGATCGCCACTTCACTGGCGTCGGCCAATTGCGGCCCCATCATGGCGATGTACATCCAGCTGATCGGCAAGATGCTTGCACTGCCCCAGGGCGCCGCACTGACTGCGCCATTCTGTGGTTGCGGTCCTTCGATAGGCACGACCGGGTGATTGGCCACGAACGGCGCCAGGTGGGCGCGCACGCCAATCGGCCCCATGCCCGGCCCGCCGCCGCCATGGGGAATGCAGAAGGTCTTGTGCAGGTTCATGTGTGACACATCGGCGCCAATGTCCGCCGGGCGCGCCAGCCCGACCTGGGCGTTGAGGTTGGCGCCGTCCATGTACACCTGGCCGCCGTGGCTGTGGATAACTTCACAGATTTCGCTGATGCCTTCTTCATACACGCCGTGGGTCGATGGATAAGTCGCCATCAGGCACGCCAGCTTATCCCCGGCCTGGGCGGCCTTGTCTTTCAGGTCCTCCAGATCGACGTTGCCCGCCTCGTCACACTCGACGATCACCACGCGCATCCCGGCCATCTGCGCCGAGGCCGGATTGGTGCCGTGGGCCGACGAAGGAATCAGGCAGACATCCCGCCCGCCCTGCTGGCGGCTCTCGTGGTATTTGCGGATCGCCAGCAGGCCGGCATATTCGCCCTGGGCCCCGGAGTTGGGCTGCATGCAGATCGCATCAAAACCGGTAATCGCGCAAAGCCAGCGCTCCAGTTCTTCGATCATCAATGAATAACCGAGGGCCTGTTCTCTGGGCGCAAACGGGTGCAGGTTGGCGAACTGCGGCCAGGTAATCGGGATCATTTCGCTGGTGGCGTTGAGCTTCATGGTGCACGAGCCCAGCGGGATCATCGATTGATTGAGTGCCAGATCCTTGTTTTCCAGTTGCTTGAGGTAGCGCAGCATCTCGGTTTCGCTGTGGTGGGCGTTGAACACCGGGTGGCGCAGATAGGGCGAGGTCCGTGCCAGCGTGTCGGGAATGCCGCCGTCCAGGGTTTCAGCGTCCAGCTCGTCGACACTGAGCCCATGATCGGCCCCCAGGAACAGGTCGAACAGTTTCGCCACCGTGGTTTCATCGCAGGTTTCGTCGAGGCTCACACCCAATTGCCCACGCCCCAGAATGCGCAGGTTGATTTGCGCGGCCTGGGCGCTTTCGATGATTGCGGTCTGGGTGCCACCGACCTCCAGGGTCAGGGTGTCGAAGAAGTGTTGGTTGAGACGGGTAATGCCCTTGCGCTCAAGGCCCGCGGCAAGAATGCAGGTCAGCCGATGGACGCGCTGGGCAATCCGTTTCAGCCCTTCGGGGCCGTGATAAACCGCGTAGAAGCTGGCGATATTGGCCAGCAGCACTTGAGCGGTGCAGATGTTCGAGTTGGCCTTTTCACGACGGATATGCTGCTCGCGGGTTTGCAGCGCCATGCGCAGGGCAACGTTGCTGCGGGCGTCTTTTGACACGCCGATGATGCGGCCGGGAATCGCCCGCTTGTACTCGTCACGGCTGGCGAAAAACGCCGCGTGAGGGCCGCCGTAACCCATGGGCACGCCAAAACGCTGGGATGAACCGAACACCACGTCGGCACCCAGTTCCCCCGGCGGGGTGAGCAGCAGCAGGCTCAGCAAATCAGTGGCGACACACGCCAGCGCCTGCTGGGCATGCAGATGATCAATCAGCGGACGTAGATTACGGATCTCGCCGTGGGTGTCGGGATATTGCAGCAGTGCACCAAATACCTGGTGCTGTTTCAAGTTATCCACAGCGTCGACGATCAGCTCGAACCCGAAGCCTTCGGCACGGGTCTGCACCACGGAAATGGTCTGCGGATGGCAGTTTTCGTCGACAAAGAACAGATTGCTTTTCGACTTGGCAACCCGCTTGGCCAGGGCCATGGCTTCCGCGGCCGCAGTGGCTTCATCCAGCAGCGAGGCGTTGGCCAGTTCAAGTCCCGTGAGGTCGATGGTCAACTGCTGGAAATTCAACAGCGCTTCAAGCCGGCCTTGGGCGATTTCCGGTTGATAGGGCGTGTACGCGGTGTACCAGCCGGGATTTTCCAGGACGTTGCGCAGGATGACGGCGGGGGTCAACGTGCCGTGATAGCCCATGCCGATCAGGCTGGTCCAGACCTGGTTTTGCTCAGCGTAACCGCGCAGCTTGGCCAGTGCGGCTTCTTCGTCGAGGGCTGGCGGCAGGTCGAGTGGTCGGTTCAGGCGGATTCCCGGCGGGACCGTCTGCTCGATCAATTCGACCCGGCTGCCGAGGCCAAGGCAGTCGAGCATCGCCTGCTGCTCGGCGGCATCAGGGCCAAGGTGGCGGCGAAGAAAGGCATTGGGGTCGCGTAACTGGCTCAGGGACGGCAACTGGGACATGACGGGCTCTCTCTTGGCTGGCGCTCAGCGTCGATGCAACTCGGTCAATCCAGCATAGCAGTCGATGCCAGACCCGAACCCTTGTAGGAGCGAGCATGCTCGCGATGAACCTGAGAACACCGCGGGGTGTCAGGCTTCCAGCGTCATCGTTGACGACCATCGCGAGCGTGCTCGCTCCTACAGGGGAAAAATCGCCAGAAGCAAAAAAGCCCCGACAGGTCGGGGCTTTGAGATAACGCTGAAGGCTTACTCGCCGATGGCGGCCTTGTAACCCGCTGCATCAAGCAGCTTGTCCAGGTCAGCCGTGTTGCTTGGCTTGAGCTTGAAGATCCACGCGCCGTACGGGTCGGAGTTGAGCAACTCAGGCTCACCGCTCAGAGCTTCGTTGACCGCGATCACTTCACCGGCAACCGGGGAATAGATGTCGGAAGCGGCCTTGACCGACTCCACCACACCAGACTGATCACCGGCGGCGAAGACGTTGCCGACTTCAGTCAGCTCAACGAACACCACATCACCCAGCGCTTCCTGCGCGTGATCGCTGATGCCCACGGTGACGGTGCCATCGGCTTCCAGGCGAGCCCATTCGTGACTCTCGGCAAAACGCAGGTCGGCAGGGATATTGCTCATGTTCTGTGTCCTCAGGAAATTTATCGGCGGTCAACATCCGCCGGGAAAGGTTAGATCAAGGTTTTGCCATGGCGCACGAAGGTCGGCTTGACCACTCGGACCGGGTACCACTTGCCACGGATTTCCACTTCCGCGCGGTCGGCGGTGGCCATCGGCACCCGCGCCAGTGCAATGGACTTGCTTAGCGTAGGAGAGAAACTACCACTGGTGATCTCCCCTTCGCCAACATTGGCGATGCGAACCACCTGATGAGCGCGCAAAACCCCGCGTTCCTCAAGGACCAGACCGACCAGTTTATGTTGTACGCCACCGCTGCGCTCGGCTTCCAGCGCCGGGCGGCCGATGAACTGGCGAGTGGAAGGCTCCCACGCGATGCTCCAGGCCATATTGGAGGCCAGCGGGGAAACGTCCTGGTGAATGTCCTGACCGTACAGGTTCATGCCCGCCTCGACCCGCAGGGTGTCGCGCGCGCCCAGGCCTATGGGGGAAATGCCCGCCCCCACCAGATCGTTGAAGAACCCCGGCGCCTGGTCGGCAGGCAGAATGATTTCCAGGCCGTCTTCACCGGTGTAGCCGGTGCGTGCGATGAACCAGTCACCGTCGGGCCGACCTTCGAACGGCTTGAGTTTCTGGATCAGTGCGCCGCGTGCCTGGCTCACCAGCTCGGCAATCTTGTGCCGGGCATGGGGGCCTTGAATGGCCAGCATTGCCAATTCGGATCGCTCGTTGAGCTGTACGTCGAAACCATCGAGATGCGCCTGCATCCACGCCAGGTCCTGGTCGCGGGTGGAGGCGTTGACCACCAAGCGGTAACCGCTTTCGAGACGATAGACGATCATGTCGTCGACGATACCGCCGCGCTCATTGAGCATGGTGCTGTACAACGCGGTACCGGGTTTATGCAGGCGTTCGACGTCGTTGGCCAGCAAATGCTGGAGCCAAGCCTTGGCCTGGGGGCCGTCGACATCGATCACGGTCATGTGGGATACATCAAAAACACCGCAATCGCGGCGCACTTGATGGTGCTCCTCGACCTGGGATCCATAATGCAGAGGCATATCCCAACCGCCAAAATCGACCATCTTCGCGCCGAGGGCAAGATGAAGGTCATACAGAGGCGTACGCTGTCCCATGGGTTTCTCCTTCCGGGCGTGGCGAAGGTGCGGTCGAGTGATAATTTGTGCGGGAACCTTGAAATAAAAGGCTTCCAGCCGCTTTCACTACCTTATCTGTCAGACGGACCGCACCGAATGCCGCGCATTGTAGCCGCAAGGTGTAGGACTGGCACCTAGCTGTTTCGATGCGCCGAACGTCGTATCAATCCGATGACTGGTAGCAGCCCGACCAAAACCAGGGTCAAGGCCGGTAAAGACGCCCTCGCCCACTCACCTTCACTGGTCATTTCGAAAATCCGCACCGCCAGCGTGTCCCAGCCGAACGGGCGCATCAGAAGGGTCGCGGGCATTTCCTTGAGCACATCGACGAACACCAGCAAGGCCGCGCTCATCGAACCGGGGAGCAGCAAAGGTAGATACACTTTGAAAAACAGTCGCGGCCCACTGACGCCCAGGCTACGTGCCGCTTCGGGCAAAGATGGCCGTATACGCGCCAGACTGCTTTCCAGCGGACCGTAGGCCACAGCGATGAAGCGCACCAGGTAAGCTAGCAGCAGCGCCAACAGACTGCCCAGCAACAACGGCTTGCCAGCCCCGCCGAGCCAGCCGGAGAGCGGGATCACCAACACGCGATCGAGGTAACTGAACGCCAGCATGATCGAAACCGCCAGCACCGATCCGGGCAAGGCGTAGCCAAGATTGGCCAGGCTCACCCCGGCGCGAATCCCCCGGGTCGGCGCCAGCCGCCGGGCAAACGCCAATACCAGGGCGACACTGACGGTGATCAACGCCGCCATCGCCCCCAGGTACAACGTGTGAATGATCAGGCCGGTGTAACGCTCATCCAGATCCAGGCGACCGCGCTGCCAGAACCACACCACCAGCTGCAGCATAGGAATGACAAAGGCGCAGGCGAACACCAGAGCGCACCACCCCGTCGCCAACAGTGCCTTGAGACCGCGCAGGTGATACAACGCCTTGACCCGTGGCCGTTCATTGCTCGCACGGTTGGCGCCGCGGGCACGCCGCTCGCCGTAGAGCACGAGCATCACCACCAGCAGCAACAGGCTGGCCAGTTGCGCGGCGCTGGAGAGGCTGAAGAACCCGTACCAGGTCTTGTAGATGGCGGTGGTGAAGGTGTCGAAGTTGAACACTGACACGGCACCGAAATCCGCCAGGGTTTCCATCAGCGCCAAGGCTACGCCAGCACCGATGGCCGGGCGCGCCATGGGCATCGCCACGCGCCAGAACGCCTGCCATGGGGATTGACCGAGCACCCGTGCCGCTTCCATCAGCCCCTTGCCCTGAGCCAGGAAAGCGGTGCGCGCCAGCAGATAAACGTAAGGATAGAAGACCAGCACCAGGACCAGGATCACCCCTCCCGTGGAGCGCACACGCGGCAAACGCAGGCCGCTGCCGAACCACTCTCGCAACAGGGTTTGCACGGGACCGGCAAAATCCAGCAGCCCGACAAAGACGAATGCCAGCACGTAGGCCGGAATCGCAAAGGGCAGCATCAGTGCCCAGTCCAGCCAACGCCGACCGGGGAATTCGCAAAGGCTGGTGAGCCAGGCCAGGCTCACCCCCAGGACCGTGACGCCAACGCCGACACCGAATACCAGGGTCAGGGTGTTGCCCAGCAGGCGCGGCATCTGGGTTTCCCAGAGGTGGGACCAGATCTGCGGGTCGATGGCTTGCCAGGACAGCAGCAGGACACTCAGGGGAAGCAGGACCAGCGCAGCGATGGCGAAGACCAGGGGATACCAGCGGCGTTGGGCGGGGTGGGCCAAGGTATAGCTCTCGCAAAATCTTGAAGTGTAGGGAAAACGCAAAAAGATCGCAGCCTCCGGCAGCTCCTACATTGGGTCGGTGATCACCCTGTAGGAGCTGCCGAAGGCTGCGATCTTTTGCTCTTTATTGCGGGCGACTCAGTTCCAGCCAGCGCGATCCATCATGCGAATCGCTTCGGCCTGGCGCTTGCCGGCAACTTCCACCGGCAGGGTATCGGCGACGAACTTGCCCCACGCAGCGACTTCGGCGGAGGGTTGCACGGTCGGGTTGGCCGGGTATTCCTGATTCACATCAGCGAAGATCTTCTGTGCCTCTGGCGTGGTCATCCACTCCACCAGGGCCTTGGCCGCTTCCGCATGCGGCGCGTGCTTGATCAGGCCAATGCCCGACAGGTTGACGTGCACGCCGCGATCCGCCTGGTTCGGCCAGAACAGTTTAACCGGCAGATCCGGTTTTTGCTTGTGCAGGCGACCGTAGTAGTAGGTATTGACGATGCCCACGTCGCACTGGCCAGCATTGATGGCCTCGAGCACTGCCACGTCGTCGGAGAACACGTCAGTGGACAGGTTGTTGACCCAGCCCTTGAGGATCTGCTCAGTTTTCTCGGCGCCGTGCACTTCGATCAGGGTGGCGGTCAAGGACTGGTTGTAGACCTTTTTCGCCGTGCGCAGGCACAGGCGGCCTTCCCAGTTCTTGTCGGCCAGTGCTTCGTAGGTGGTCAGTTCGCCCGGTTTCACTCGGTCGGTGGAATAGGCGATGGTCCGCGCCCGCAGGCTCAGGCCGGTCCAGGCGTGGGAGGCCGCACGGTATTGCAGCGGAATGTTGGCGTCTATGGTTTTCGAGGTGAAGGGCTGGAGGATGCCCATCTGCTCGGCTTGCCAGAGGTTGCCGGCATCGACGGTCAGCAGCAGGTCGGCGGGAGTGTTCTCACCCTCGGCCTTGATTCGCTGCATCAGCGGCGCTTCCTTGTCGGTGATGAACTTCACCTGGGTGCCGGTTTTCGCGGTGTAGGCATCGAACACTGGCTTGATCAGTTCATCGATGCGCGAGGAATAGACCACCACCTCGTCAGCGGCCTGGGCGGCGGTGCTGCCGATCAGGGTCAGGGCCAGTGCGGTCAGTAGACGCTTCGGTGCCAACATGGGAGCGGTCTCTCGATTGAAAAAGTGAGGTCAAATGATAAGGACTCACATTTCGCTTCTCAATCGAACAGTTTCCGGAGGAGTTACCAGATGTTGCACAGCGGGAATTGATAGTGAATGTGCTGACGCCTTCGCGAGCAAGCCCGCTCCCACATTTGAAATGCATTCCCATGTGGGAGCGGGCTTGCTCGCGAAGAGGCCATCAGCCACACCAAGGACATCAGGCCTTGGCCAGCGCCGGCAAATCCCCGATCAACCCCAACGCCTCACGCACAAACAGCGCCTTGGCCTCGGGCATCCGATCGACCCAATTCAACCCGACATTACGCAACAAGCGCACCGGCAACGGGTCAGCCTGGAACAGCCGTTCAAAACCTTCCATTGCCGCCATCAACGCCAGGTTATGCGGCATCCGCCGACGTTCGTAACGGCTCAGCACCTTCACGTCCGCCAGTCGCTCGCCACGGGTTGCCGCTTGCAATAGCACTTCGGCCAGCACGGCAGCATCCAGGAAACCGAGGTTCACGCCCTGCCCGGCCAGCGGGTGAATGGTGTGCGCGGCATCGCCGATCAAGGCCAGGCCCTCTGCCACGTACCGCTTGGCATGGCGCTGACGCAGCGGCACGCACAGGCGTGGGTCCGCACTCAGTACCGTGCCAAGTCGACCTTCGAAGGCCCGCTCCAGCGCACGACAGAAATCCTCGTCATCGAGTTCCATCAAGTGCCCGGCTTCGCTCGGCGTGGTCGACCAGACGATCGAGCACCAATCCTGCTGACCGTCGCGTTCAAGCGGCAGGAACGCCAGCGGGCCATTGTCGGTAAACCGCTGCCAGGCGGTCGCTTGATGAGGTTTAGAGCTGCGCACGCTGGTGACGATGGCGTGATGCAGGTAATCCCATTCCCGCGTGGCGACACCAGTCAGGCGTCGCACCGCCGAGTTGGCCCCATCCGCCGCGATCACCAGCGGCGCGCGCAAGGTGCGGCCATCGGCCAGGGTTAGCAGCCAGTCGTCGCCGGAGCGGCGCATTTGTTCCAGGCGCGCATTGGCCAGCATGCCCAGGTCACAGTCGTGCAAGCGGTCGAGCAAGGCGTCCTGAACCACACGATTCTCGACGATATGGCCCAGGGCATCGGCATGCACGCTGGCCGCCGAAAAGTGGATTTGCCCGGTGCCGCTGCCGTCCCAGACGTGCATGTCGCTGTAGGGACTGCTGCGCCGGCTGGCAATACCGTCCCAAACACCCAGGCGTTCGAGAATTCGCTGACTGGCAATGGACAATGCACTCACGCGCGGCTCGAACGGCGCCTGCGGGTCATAGGGTTTGACGCTCAACGGGCTGCCATCGAGCAGCAGGACTTCCAGCCCGCTGTCCTGCAACGCCAGCGCCAGGGCGCTGCCGACCATTCCGGCCCCGACAATCAGCAGATCTGCGCGCATTTCCATGCTTTAAGCCTGTCTCGCTTGCGGCTTGAGCCGCACGTAAAGGGTTTTTCCGACACGCGCCACCAGGTGGCCGGCGCCGTCATGGATATCGACCTGCAATTGCGGCAGGTACTTCTTGCCCTCCGCCGTCTGCCGGCGGATCTCGTCGAGCAAGGTGTCATCGATGTTGAAACGGGCGAATACCGGGCCTTTGCCCGGCGCAATGAAATCGATGTCGGCGGACTTGTCCCAGATGATGTACTCGCGACCAAGGTTTTCCATCAGCATCAGCATGAAGAACGGATCGACCATTGAATACAGGCTGCCGCCAAACTGCGTGCCGACGTAGTTGCGGTTGTACCAACTCAAGCCCATGGACACCTGGACATCACGAAAGTCATCGCTGATGTACCGCACCCGAACCCCGGCACCAAGGTACGGCGGATAGAGGTTCATGAACCGGCACATCAAGCGGGCCTTGCCAAACCTGCGCGTCAGCCACTTAAACATCAGGGCGAGTACCCAGGCCCATGGCTTGCCGGGCGAACCAGCGCTTGGCCGGCGGCAGCAGATCAAGACCGAGCAGGCCCAGATTGCGGCCCAATGAGACCAGCGGCTGAGTACTGCCGAACAGGCGCGTGACCTGGTCGGAGAAGCCCACGGTGAGGCTCTGGTCCAATCGCTGGCGCTCGCGGTAATCCTGCAAGGTGGCGAAGTCGCCCGGCAGGCGTTCGCTGGCGAGCAGCGCATCGGCCAGCGCCTGGGCATCGCGCAGGGACAGGTTGAACCCCTGGCCGGCAATCGGATGCAGGCTGTGGGCAGCATTGCCGAGAACCACCAGGTGCGAGCGCACCTGCTCTTCGGCCTCCACCAGCGCCAGCGGATACAAGTGCCGCACACCGACTTGCTTCAACGTGCCAAGGCGATAACCGAACACCCCCTGCAGCTCGCTCAGGAAACTGCGCTCATCAAGGGCGGCCAGGCGCTGTGCATCCATGCCCTGGCGGGTCCAGACCAGCGCGCAACGATTGTCCGGCAACGGCAGGAACGCCATTGGGCCGTCGTCGGTGAAACGTTCGAACGCCATGCCGTCATGGGCTTCGCTCGGGGTGATGTTGGCGATCAGCGCGCTCTGGTTGTATGGGCGTTTCTTGATGCCGATGCCCAGTTGCTCGCGCAAGCCTGAACGGCCGCCATCGGCGAGCACCGCAAGGTCGCAATCGAGCGTGGTTTCGTCATTCAGGGTCAGGCGGTAGCCATCAGTGAGCGGCTCCATGCGCGTGACTTCCGCCGGACAACGCCAACTGATCACGTCCTGGTCCAGGCCTTGCCACAGGCAATGGCCAAGCCAGGCGTTTTCCACCACATACCCCAGCGCCGGAACGCCCTCTTCCATCGCCGACAGTCGCGCCGTGGAAAAACGCCCACGGTCAGAGACGTGAATCTGCTTGATCGGCTCTGCGCGGCGGGAGATTTCCTGCCAGGCGCCCAGGCGCTGATAAATCTGCCGCGCACCGAAGGACAACGCCGTGGAACGCGCATCGTAACTGGGTTGATAGCTGTCCCCGGGGGCAAACGGTTCGATCAGCACGATCTTCCAGCCACGGGCCTTTGCCCCGGCCTGCAAGGCTAACGCCAGACTGGCGCCGACCAGGCCGCCACCGATAATCGCCAGGTTGACTCGATTCATGCCGCTTGTGTCCGTGCTTGCGCCATCAGGGCCTCGATCTCGGCGACGGTTTTCGGTACGCCTTTCGTCAGGATTTCACAGCCGGCCTTGGTGACCACGACATCGTCCTCGATGCGCACGCCAATGCCGCGCCATTTCTTCGCCACGCTCTGGTTGTCCGGAGCAATGTAGATCCCCGGCTCCACGGTCAGCGCCATGCCCACTTCCAGCACGCGCCATTCGCCACCGACCTTGTACTCGCCGACGTCATGCACATCCATGCCCAGCCAATGACCGGCGCGGTGCATGTAGAACGCCTTGTAGGCTTCGCTGGCGATCAGTTCGTCGACGTTACCCTGCATCAGTCCCAGCTCGACCAGGCCCGAGGTAATCACCCGCACCGTGGCTTCGTGGGCCTGGTTCCAGTGCTTGTTCGGGGCAATCTCGGCAAACGCGGCTTCCTGGGCGGCCAGCACCAATTCGTAGATTGCCTTCTGTTCTGCGCTGAATTTGCCGTTGACCGGCCAGGTACGCGTGATGTCGCTGGCGTAGCAGTCGATCTCGCAACCGGCGTCGATCAGCACCAGATCGCCGTCCTTGAGCAGCGCGTCATTCTGCTGGTAATGCAGGATGCAGCTATTGCGCCCCGCCGCGACGATCGAGCCGTAGGCCGGCATCTTCGCCCCGCCTTTGCGAAACTCGTAATCGAGTTCGGCTTCCAGGCTGAACTCATGCAACCCGACGCGGCTGGCCTGCATCGCACGCACGTGTGCCTGGGCGGAAATCCGTGCGGCTTCGCGCATCACCTTCACCTCTGCCGCCGATTTATACAGGCGCATGTCGTGCAGCAGGTGATCCAGGGCAACGTATTCGTTCGGCGGCTGGGCGCCGAGGTTGGCCTTGGAGCGGATCACGTTGATCCATTCCATCAGGTGCCGGTCGAATTCCGGGTTGCTGCCCATGGCCGAGTAGACGCGGTCACGGCCTTCGATCAGGCCGGGCAGGATGTCGTCGATGTCGGTGATCGGGAAGGCGTCGTCGGCACCGAAGTCGCGAATCGCACCCTCTTGCCCGGCGCGCAGGCCGTCCCACAACTCGCGTTCGGCGTTGCGTTCACGGCAGAACAGGATGTATTCACCATGCAGGCGCCCTGGCATCAGGACCAACACTGCCTGAGGCTCGGGAAAACCGCTGAGGTACTGGAAGTCGCTGTCCTGGCGATAGACGTGCTCGACGTCGCGGTTGCGGATGGCTACCGCGGCGGCGGGCAGGATGGCGATGCTGTTGGGTTCCATCTGCGCCATCAGGGCCTTGCGGCGACGGCTGTATTCCGATTTCGGGATATGAATCATGGGCAGATGGCGTTCCCTGGCATTGATCAGTGCAGCGACGGCTTGGCCGCAGCCGCTGCGTCTTTCTTGGTTTCCGAGAACAGCAGCAGCGGCGCGACGCGCAGGTACTCCATGACTTCCATATAGTCGGTTTCGCCGTCTTCGGACTCTTCCAGCGCGTCTTGCACCTGGGAAATGGCTGCAAGATCCTGCAACACTTCAGTTGCCTCAGTGCTGAGCATGCTACTGTCGCGGCAATTCAAGCCGAAACCACTGAGGAAGCCTTGGCACCACTGGCCCAGAGCCACGGCGCGTTCGGTCAGCGGAGCGTCGTCGGTCGGCAGCAACAGGACCACGGTTACGTCGTCGCCGGTGAGCTCACCCTTGACCATCTCTTGCAGGCCGATCAGGGCGCTGCGAACGTTGTCCTGCGGCTCGCTTTCGAGCAGCTCGGCGGCGTCGATCAGCCAGCCTTCGGCGTCGAAACCGGCGCCGGCGCAACTGCGGCCGAGCAGCAGGCCGTGCAGTTCGGCAGGCGAGACGTTATGACCGCTGGAGGTCAGCAGGGTGGCGAAGCCTTGGTACGGGGAATTCTGAATGGTCATGGGCAGCTAGGCGCCAGACGGCGCTATGTCTAGAATGAAGGCCTTGTATCCTACATCGACTACCCCTGTAGGAGCGAGCACGCTCGCGATGGTCGTCAACGATATCCCTGGGGTCCTGACACCCCGCGGCGTTCTCAGGTTCATCGCGAGCATGCTCGCTCCTACAGTTACCACCCATCAGACGAACAGTGGACACAATGGAAGACACCGACCTGCAAGCGCTGATGGCCAGACTCGAACTGTTGATTACCCGAGTCGAGCAACTTAAGAGCCAAAACGGACTCTTACTAGCTCAGGAAAAGACCTGGCGCGAGGAACGCGCGCACCTCATTGAAAAAAACGAAATCGCCCGGCGTAAGGTCGAATCGATGATTTCGCGCCTCAAGGCCCTGGAGCAAGACTCATGAGTTCAAGCAATAGCGTCACTGTGCAGATCCTCGACAAAGAATATTCGATCATCTGCCCCCAGGAAGAGCGCAGCAACCTGGTGAGCGCCGCTCGCTACCTGGACGGCAAGATGCGCGAAATCCGCAGCAGCGGCAAAGTCATCGGCGCCGATCGCATCGCCGTGATGGCCGCGCTGAACATCACGCACGATTTGCTGCACAAGGAAGAACGACCGGATATCCAGGCCAGCGGTTCAACCCGCGAACAGGTGCGCGACCTGCTCGATCGCGTCGATCTGGTGCTCGCCACTGATCCGGATGTCACCAAGGGCTGATTCGCGTCACCGCTTGCGGTATACTCTGATCACTCCCTGGGGTGCTTGCCAGTTGGCGATGTCCCTGAGCCGATTTGCTATACCCTGGAAGTCGCACGTTGGGCTGGTGTGCATGTCCGCTAGACGGAAAGCCTTAAAGCCTACTGCGTCTTCCACCTTGAACTTTCGGGTTCAAGGGCTAAGTCGACAGCGGCACATCCGGGGAGCCTGATTCCAGTCCGATGCCGGTTTTAATACCGGCATCGGCGTTTTTACTGCTCTGCTTTTTTACAGAGGCGCTTTAGGTAACCGTATTGCCGAAGCCAAAATCCATGACCGAACCTGCGCTGCTCCCTCGACCGCAACTTCGACGCATGCTGCGCAAGGCCCGCCGCGCACTGACAACCAGTCAGCAGCGCCAGGCGGCTCGCGGGCTGTACAAGCAATTGGCCCAGCAACCGCTGTTCCGCCGCGCCAAACACATCTCTCTTTACCTGCCCACCGACGGTGAAATCGATCCGCGCCTGTTGTTGCGTGCGGCTCAACGTCGGGGCAAGGCCACCTATCTGCCGGTGCTCAGTGCCTGGCCGCGAACCAAAATGGTGTTCCAGCGCATCCGCCCCGGCGAAAAGCTCAAGCCCAATCGCTTCCGTATCCTCGAACCCAGGCACAACCTCGCACGACAACGCAAAGTCTGGGCGCTGGACCTGGTGCTGCTGCCATTGGTGGGGTTTGACGATGTTGGCGGACGCCTGGGCATGGGCGGCGGCTTCTATGATCGAAGCCTCGCCTACCTGGCGCGCCGCAATGACTGGCGTAAACCGACATTGCTAGGGCTGGCCCATGAATGCCAGAAGGTCGAGCGACTGGCTCAAGCGAGCTGGGATGTGCCGTTGCAAGGAACGGTGACGGACAAGGCCTGGTATTACGCAGGCTAGACGCCACCGCGCTCAGGCGTCAAAAAGCAAGGATCAGCGCTTGAAGGCTGTCGACTGTTGCTGCAGCGCCGAGACCTCGATGGGTGCATCGGTCTTGTTGTTCCACAGGCTTTGGGCATAGCCAGTGGTTACGACGCCAAGGCCGAACAAAATAACCAAAATCCAAAGTAAATCCGGTTTGCGTTTCATCGATTGCCCCCCAAAGGCATATCAACACGATGTCAGCAGCGGTTTCCATTTGTAGGCCGTGCAGCAGCGTCAAGCTTGAAAGGCCGGCATTTTGCGACAACGTGAACCCGCACGCAAATGCTGGCGTCAACCGACCGTCGGTTTGTCATAAAATTGCCCGACGACCTTTCCACCCACTTCGCAAGGATCCAAACCATGGCCTATTGGCTGATGAAATCCGAGCCCGACGAACTCTCGATCAAAGGCCTGGAGCAGCTTGGCAGAGCGCGCTGGGACGGGGTTCGCAACTATCAGGCGCGTAATTTTTTGCGCGCAATGGCGGTGGGGGACGAGTTCTTTTTCTACCATTCGAGCTGCCCTGAGCCGGGGATTGCCGGGATTGGCAAGATTGTCGAAGCGGCGTATCCGGACCCGACGGCGCTGGAGCCTGAGAGCCATTACTACGACCCTAAGGCAACACCGGATAAAAACGCCTGGAGTGCTATCGATGTCGCTCATGTGGAAACGTTTTCCAGGGTGTTGAAGCTCGATTATCTGAAGCAACAGGCGGCGCTGGCGGAGATGCCTTTGGTACAGAAGGGTTCGAGGCTTTCGGTGATGCCGGTGACGGCGGAGCAGTGGGCGGCGGTGATAGCACTTAAGCCGTAAGATGTGCGGCGGCAATCAGAATGCTTTCGCGAGCAGGCTCGCTCCCACAGGGGACGCATTCCAATGTGAGAGCGAGCCTGCTCGCGAAGAGGCCCGTCCGGGCAACGCAAGCCTTATTGGATGATGAGGTTGTTGAACAACAGGTCCTCAACCACCGGTTTGCCGGTTTCATCATTCATGATCTGCTGGGTTTGCTTAAGGGCTTCCTGACGCAGCTTTTCCTTAGCCTCGACATTGTTCATCGTCTCGGTGGACTGCTGGGCAAACAGCGCCACCAGTTGATTACGAATCAACGGTTCGTTGGCCTTCACCGCTTTGGCGGCCTCGTCACCCGTCACACGCAATGCCACATCAGCCTTGTAGACCTTGAGCTTCGGCGTGCCATCGAGCCCGTAGTTGCCCACGAACGGCGGGCTCAAGGTGACGTAATTGACCTTCGGCGCCACCTCTTCCTTGGCCTCTTCGGCCACCGCTGCCATAGGCAAGGAAAGGCCCAGCAACAACATGATCCACGCTTTCACAATTCGCTCCTTATCCGGTTTGCGGCCTAGCATAACCAGCCGCTACGCCAGCACAAGCTTATGGCTGGTTATCAGGGCCGGGCATGCTCGTTGACCCGTCGACTCACACACCTACACTTATCGGCCAACACTCCCAAAGGAATAGCCCTGATGAAAGCCGTGCTGTGCAAAGCCTTCGGCCCTGCCGAATCGCTGGTGCTGGAAGACGTCGCCAGTCCTGTCGCGAAGAAGAACGAAATCCTGCTGGAGGTGCACGCCGCCGGGGTGAACTTTCCCGACACGCTGATCATCGAGGGCAAGTACCAATTCAAGCCGCCCTTCCCTTTTTCCCCCGGCGGTGAAGCCGCCGGCGTAGTCAGCGCCGTGGGCGAAAAAGTCAGCCACCTGAAAGTCGGTGACCGGGTCATGGCCCTTACCGGCTGGGGCAGCTTCGCCGAACAGGTCGCGGTGCCGGGTTACAACGTGTTGCCGATTCCGCCTTCCATGGACTTCAACACCGCCGCCGCCTTCAGCATGACCTATGGCACTTCGATGCACGCCCTCAAGCAGCGCGCCCACCTGCAACCCGGCGAAACCCTGCTGGTACTGGGCGCCTCCGGCGGTGTCGGCCTGGCGGCTGTGGAAATCGGCAAGGCCATGGGCGCCCGGGTGATCGCCGCGGCCAGCAGCGCGGAAAAACTTGCCGTGGCCAAGGCCGCGGGTGCCGACGAGCTGATCAACTACAGCGAAACCAGCCTCAAGGACGAAATCAAGCGCCTGACCGATGGCCAGGGTGCCGACGTGATCTACGACCCGGTGGGCGGCGACCTGTTCGACCAGGCCATCCGCGCCATCGCCTGGAACGGCCGCCTGCTGGTGGTGGGCTTTGCCAGCGGACGCATTCCCGAACTGCCAGTAAACCTCGCACTGCTCAAGGGCGCGGCTGTACTCGGCGTGTTCTGGGGCTCGTTCGCCCAGCGTCAGCCGCAGGATAACGCCGCCAACTTCCAGCAATTGTTTGGCTGGTTTGCCGAAGGCAAGTTGAAGCCGCTGGTGTCGCAGGTGTATCCGCTAAGCAATGCCGCGCAGGCCATCAATGACCTGGGCCAGCGCAAGGCCGTTGGCAAGGTGGTTGTGCAGGTTCGCTGAGCCCGCCACACGGTCTGGACTCCCATCAATGGTGTCCAGGCCGCCCCAAACTAAAGCAACTTGCGAATATCCTCCGGTAAAAACCTCACGTACCTGGACACCGGATTGTTCAGGCATTCCCTGACAATGACCGGCACCTTCCTGTTCATCCCGGCTATCAGCGCCAGGCGACGCTCGTTAGGCAACGTTGTGGCAGAAAAGGCATTCGATAAATAGGCACGGGTGTAGTGGAACGCAGTGGTATCAGCCCAGGCGTGTTCGGGCGTGTTGACCGTGACTTCATTGAGATCGCGACATTTCAGTTTCTTAAGCCATTCATTGAGATGAAGGGGTAACGCTGAATTGAATCCAAAGACCATCGGCGCAATCACTTCCTGCTCCGCAGGCTTCCCATCCTCAACCGTCCATGGCTTGAACCGCCACTGCCCTATCGCCACCCTGCACGCCTCGGCCAAATCATGATGATCGCTTTGCAAAATACTTACCTTGCTGACCGAGCCATCGGCATGGACCGTAAACCTGACCCTGACATCACCGATGATTCCGGCCCGTTGCAGCGCTGGCGGATAAATCGGCTTGGGGTTGTGCTCCGGTATCAGGAACACGTCACCTCCCCTACTTTCAACAGACAAAACCAACAGCACCAAACACATAACCCACCGCATAACGCATCCCCCTTCTTACCCTGCATCGCCAAACCTGGCTGCCAGACAAAGGGTAAAGATCGAAGGCTTTGGGCTGAAGGTCATGGCTTCCGGTAAAAGCGCAGGACCTTTCCCAAAAAGCTGCCCTATTGCGTTCAGATCAGGCACATCTACGTCGAAACGGTAACGCTTCCTACACCGCCCTTCATTTACGTCTGAGCGACATGTTCATAAAAGAACGCTCGATTTCCAACATTTCCGCTGTTTTGTCGATGAGAACCGATGCTATTTTCGGTAACGAAACTGTAACATTCGCATCCGCAGTCAAAACAAGAAATTTGGAGCTCTTGAATGTTTGCTTTCTTTTCTCCTGCCGCACATCAGGCTCCGCTGCCTGAAGAAAAAATAGACAGCACCTACCGACGCCTGCGCTGGCAGATCTTCGCCGGTATCTTTATCGGTTACGCCGGTTACTACCTGCTGCGCAAGAACTTCTCCCTGGCCATGCCTTATCTGATCGAAGAGGGCTATACCCGTGGAGAATTGGGCGTGGCGCTGTCGGCGATTGCCATTGCCTATGGTTTGTCCAAGTTTCTGATGGGCATCGTTTCCGACCGTTCCAATCCGCGCTACTTCCTGCCGTTCGGCCTGTTGGTCTCGGCAGCGGTGATGTTCACGTTCGGTTTCGCACATTGGGCGACGTCCAGCGTGACCATCATGTTCATCCTGCTGTTCATCAACGGCTGGGCGCAGGGCATGGGCTGGCCGCCAAGTGGGCGGACCATGGTCCACTGGTGGTCGCAGAAGGAACGCGGTGGCGTGGTGTCGCTGTGGAACGTGGCGCATAACGTGGGTGGTGGCTTGATCGGCCCACTGTTCCTGATCGGCATGGGCCTGTTCAACGACTGGCACGCTGCGTTTTATGTACCGGCGGCAGTGGCCATGGCCGTGGCGGTGTTTGCCTTCATCACCATGCGCGACACCCCGCAATCGGTCGGCCTGCCGCCAATCGAGAAGTACAAGAACGACTATCCGGAAGGCTACGACGCGAGCCACGAAGAGGAATTCAGCGCCAAGGAAATCTTCGTCAAGTACGTGCTGCGCAACAAGATGCTCTGGTACATCGCCCTGGCCAACGTCTTTGTCTACCTGCTGCGCTACGGCGTGCTGGACTGGGCACCGACCTACCTCAAGGAGGCCAAGGGCTTCACTGTGGACAAGACGTCCTGGGCGTATTTCTTCTATGAGTGGGCCGGTATTCCGGGCACGTTGCTGTGCGGTTGGATGTCAGACAAGATCTTCCGTGGCAACCGTGGCCTGACAGGCATGGTGTTCATGGCATTGGTGACCGTGGCGACACTGGTGTATTGGCTCAACCCGGCCGGTAACCCGACTGTCGACATGATTGCGCTGGTCTCCATCGGCTTCCTGATCTACGGCCCGGTGATGCTGATCGGCCTGCAGGCACTGGAACTGGCACCGAAGAAAGCCGCCGGTACGGCTGCGGGCTTCACGGGGCTGTTCGGCTACCTGGGAGGCTCGGTCGCGGCCAGTGCAGCGATGGGCTACACCGTGGACCATTTCGGCTGGGACGGCGGTTTCATCTTGCTGATCAGCGCCTGCCTGCTGGCGATGGCCTTCCTGGCGCCAACCCTATGGCACAAGCAAGTCGCCAGTCAGAGCCGCGAAGCACTGGCCTGATCATCCTTTGACTTGCAGCGCTTGAGCCGCGCCTCCAGATTGCGGTCTGGCATGGCGTGGCTACGCAGGGCGTGGGCGGTCTGCTCGACATAATCGCGAGTAGTGCCGTAGCGCCCGCAAGCGTTCTCGAACACGTGGCTCAGGACATGATCCGGCAGGTTGCCGGCATAACTGGGCAGATGCCGCTCCAGGACAAATCCCAATGCCTGAACCTGGTTGCCGTCTTCCAGTCGGCAGTTGAGCCAGTGCGGGCGATAGGACGGAAATGGCATCTCACGTTTCCATAGCGCATACAACGACGCGTCCAGCTGTTCATCAGGCAAGCGATAGGCGAAACCGCTGCAGGAGCCGCCGCGATCCAGACCAAAGACCAGCCCGGGCATTTCCGGCGTGCCACGATGCTCGTGGGACCACAGGTACAAACCGCGATGATAGCCATGCACTCGCCCACGAACGCGCTCGACCGCCGTGCATTCAGGGCGCCAGATCAGCGACCCATACGCGAACAACCACACCGGCCCGCCTTTGTGGCGCGCCATGGTCGACTGCATAGAGCTGAGCAATTGTTCGTGCGTGAGTTGCGGCCCCAGATCGAGCTGCGGAGGATAGGACAGGTTCAGAAACGAAGATTCAATGGCGCTCATGGCGAATAGCGTTCAGCTCCCCGCGAGTAGACAGTTACTAAATAGAACGCACCGCTGTAGCAATAAGGCACATATGTATTCAAGTAATTGAAGCGCATTGGCGCAACTCTTAATTAATTACTTGAACGATATATAACCTACCGACATTTATATGATTTTATAAATACCGATCGGCTATATAGAGAGTTATAACGGGAGGAACTGTAGGAGCTGCCGCAGGCTGCGATCTTTTGATCTTCAAGGCAAGGTCAAAAGATCGCAGCCTGCGGCAGCTCCTACAAGGGCTGGATCAAGATCGAGGCGCGTACGCGAATACGTCGGCGCGCATCTGGTGGGCGTCCATCCCCGCCTCGACCAGCGCATCCAACGTGCCGTAGACCATGGCCGGCGAACCACTGGCGTACACGTGCAGGGCTTTGAGATCAGGAAAGTCTTCGCATACTGCCTCATGCAACATGCCGCAGCGTCCCTGCCAGCCGCATTGATCGCTGACGACTTTATGCAGGAACAGGTTGGGCAGCTTCAGCCATTCATCCCAATGTTCGACTTCATAAAAGTCTTCAGGACGACGCACCCCCCAATACAGGTGCACCGGATGCTTGAAGCCCTCGGCGCGGCAATGCTCGATCAGGCCATGGACCTGGCCCATGCCGGTGCCCGCGGCGATCAACACCAACGGACCGTCCGGCAACTCGGCCAGGTGGGCATCACCGAACGGCATGTCGACACGCACCATGCTGTTGCGCTGAAGTTGCTCGATCAGGTTGAGCGCGCTGGCTTCACGCGCCAGCACGTGGATTTCCAGGTCACGGCCACCGGAGGGTGCCGAGGCCAGGGAGAAGGACGACTTCTCGCCGTTGTCGCGATGGATCATCAGATACTGGCCCGCGTGATATCGCGGCGGCTTGCCGGCGGGGGCCCGCAGCCGCACCCGCCAGGTATCACCACCGACCTCGGTGCAACTGGTGACCTGACACGACAGACTGCGCACCGGCAATTCTCCCAGCGCGAGCACGCCATCCCACAGCACGATGCAGTCTTCCAGCGGCTCTGCTATGCAAGTGTAGAACTCGCCATGGTCACGCACATCGCCCGCCTGCTCCACGCGCCCTTCCACCAGCAGTGCCGCGCACACATGGCAGTTACCGTTGCGACAGCTTTGCGGGCATTCATAGCCCAGGCGACGTGCGCCATCGAGAATCCGCTCGCCGGGCAAGATATCCAGTACTGCTCCGGAGGGCTGCAAGGTTACACGCATCAATCTATTCCTAACTGATTCCAGATGGCATCGATCCGCTGGGTCACGGCGTCGTCCTTGACGATTACACGGCCCCACTCGCGCGTGGTTTCACCCGGCCATTTATGCGTGGCATCGAGCCCCATCTTCGAGCCCAGGCCGGACACCGGCGAGGCAAAGTCCAGGTAGTCGATGGGCGTGTTCTCGATCATCACCGTGTCGCGCTTGGGGTCCATGCGCGTAGTAATGGCCCAGATCACGTCATTCCAGTCGCGGGCGTTGATATCGTCGTCAGTGACGATAACGAACTTGGTGTACATGAACTGTCGCAAAAACGACCAGACACCGAGCATTACCCGCTTGGCATGCCCCGGGTACGACTTCTTCATGGTCACGACGGCCATGCGGTATGAACAGCCTTCGGGCGGCAGGTAGAAGTCGGTGATCTCCGGGAACTGCTTCTGCAGGATCGGCACGAACACTTCGTTCAGCGCCACACCCAGGATCGCCGGCTCATCCGGTGGACGCCCGGTGTAGGTACTGTGGTAGATCGGCTTGATCCGGTGGGTGATGCGCTCGACCGTGAACACAGGGAAGCTGTCGACTTCATTGTAGTAACCGGTGTGGTCGCCGTACGGCCCCTCATCGGCCATCTCGCCTGGATGGATCACGCCTTCAAGGATGATCTCGGCGGTAGCCGGCACTTGCAGGTCGTTGCCACGGCATTTCACCAGCTCGGTACGGTTACCGCGCAACAGGCCGGCGAAGGCGTACTCGGAAAGGCTGTCCGGCACCGGGGTCACGGCGCCAAGAATGGTCGCCGGGTCAGCACCCAGCGCCACGGCGACCGGGAACGGTTGGCCGGGATGTTTTTCGCACCATTCACGGTAATCCAGCGCGCCGCCACGGTGACTCAGCCAGCGCATGATGACCTTGTTGCGGCCGATCACTTGCTGACGGTAGATGCCGAGGTTCTGCCGGTCCTTGTTCGGACCTTTGGTGACCGTCAGGCCCCAGGTGATCAGCGGCGCGACGTCGCCTGGCCAGCAGGTCTGCACGGGCAACGTCGACAGGTCGACGTCGTCGCCTTCGATGACCACTTCCTGGCAGATCGCATCCTTGACCACCTTGGGTGCCATCGAGATGATCTTGCGGAAGATCGGCAGCTTGGACCAGGCGTCTTTCAACCCCTTGGGCGGCTCGGGCTCCTTGAGGAACGCCAGCAACTTGCCGATTTCGCGAAGCTCGCTGACCGCTTCGGCGCCCATGCCCAACGCCACGCGCTCGGGGGTACCGAACAGGTTGCCGAGCACGGGAATGTCAAAACCGGTGGGTTTTTCGAAAAGCAGGGCCGGGCCCTTGGCGCGCAAGGTGCGGTCGCAGACCTCGGTCATTTCGAGCACTGGGGACACCGGAACCTGGATGCGCTTGAGTTCGCCGCGCTGTTCCAGGCCGCTGATAAAGTCGCGCAAGTCGCGATACTGCATGCGTGAGCCTCGTGTTGGCCGTGGCGTTCGGGGGCAGGCAGTTTAGCGCCGAACCTCATGCTTCAGAACCACGAACTACGGGTTGATCAAAAATCAGATAGCAAAAAGCCGGGTTTCCCCGGCTTTTGCTGGTCTATCGATTTACTTGCGCTTCATCGACAGGAAGAACTCATCGTTGGTCTTGGTCGTTTTCAGCTTGTCGACCAGGAACTCGATGGCAGCCACTTCGTCCATCGGGTGCAGCAGCTTGCGCAGAATCCACATGCGCTGCAGCTCGTCGTCGGCAGTCAGCAACTCTTCGCGACGAGTACCGGAACGGTTGATGTTGATGGCCGGGAACACACGCTTTTCAGCGATACGGCGATCCAGAGGCAGTTCCATGTTGCCGGTGCCTTTGAATTCCTCGTAGATCACTTCGTCCATCTTCGAGCCGGTTTCAACCAGCGCGGTGGCGATAATGGTCAGCGAGCCGCCTTCCTCGATGTTCCGTGCAGCGCCGAAGAAACGCTTCGGTTTCTCCAGGGCGTGGGCATCGACACCACCGGTCAATACCTTGCCGGAGCTCGGGATCACGGTGTTGTAGGCACGGGCCAGACGGGTGATGGAGTCGAGCAGGATCACCACGTCCTTCTTGTGTTCGACCAGGCGCTTGGCCTTCTCGATCACCATTTCGGCAACCTGCACGTGGCGGGTTGGCGGCTCGTCGAACGTCGAGGCAACCACTTCGCCGCGCACGGTACGCTGCATTTCGGTTACTTCTTCCGGACGTTCGTCGATCAGCAAGACGATCAGATGAACTTCAGGATTGTTACGCGCGATGTTCGCCGCGATGTTCTGCAGCATGATCGTCTTACCGGCTTTGGGCGGTGCAACGATCAGACCGCGCTGGCCTTTACCGATCGGGGCGCACAGGTCGATGACTCGACCGGTCAAGTCTTCGGTGGAACCGTTACCGGCTTCCATCTTCATGCGCACGGTCGGGAACAGCGGGGTCAGGTTCTCGAAGAGAATCTTGTTTTTCGCGTTTTCCGGACGGTCGAAGTTGATCGTGTCGACCTTGAGCAGTGCGAAATAACGCTCGCCTTCCTTAGGAGGTCGGATCTTGCCAACGATGGTGTCACCGGTACGCAAGTTGAAGCGACGGATCTGGCTCGGCGAGACGTAGATATCGTCTGGGCCGGCGAGATAGGAGGCGTCAGCAGAGCGAAGGAAGCCGAAGCCGTCCTGGAGAATCTCCAGCACGCCATCACCGGAGATTTCCTCGCCGCTTTTCGCGTGCTTTTTCAGCAGGGAGAAAATCACGTCCTGCTTGCGCGAACGGGCCATATTTTCTATGCCCATCTGTTCGGCCAATTCGAGCAGTTCGGTAATCGGCTTTTGCTTGAGTTCAGTCAGATTCATATAGGAATGACGTAATCATTTATGGAGGGGGGAAATTAAGCTTTTGGCTTAATGAGGCCGCGCCGCGGAGAAGGCGACAGGATCGCGTACTTATTCGAAAAGGAGAGCGTCGGCGACGGCTAGCAGGGGGCACTGGAGAAACCAGCGCGGGGCCGAATGTAACACCTGAGTTTCGGAGCGTCTAGCCCTCTACAACGAAAAAAGCCCCGCTATCTGCGGGGCCTTTATCTGACACGCTACTACGACGCTTAGATGTTGGCGTCGAGGAAAGCCGCCAGCTGCGACTTCGACAGTGCGCCGACCTTGGTCGCTTCAACGTTGCCGTTCTTGAACAGCATCAGCGTCGGGATACCGCGCACGCCGTGCTTGGCGGGGGTTTCCTGGTTTTCGTCGATGTTCAGCTTGGCAACGGTCAGCTTGCCTTTGTAGGTCTCGGCAATTTCGTCCAGGACAGGAGCGATCATTTTGCAAGGGCCGCACCATTCAGCCCAGTAGTCGACCAGTACAGCGCCTTCAGCCTTGAGTACGTCGGCCTCGAAGCTAGCGTCGCTAACGTGTTTGATAAGATCGCTGCTCATGGAATTCTCCAGGGTTGTAAGCAAAAAAACGTGGCCCATCATAGCCGCCCTTCCCTCGTTCAGGAAGGTGCAGATGATTGAGTCTCGCTATGGTGTTCCATGAGTTTGGGTATAGCCCAGGTCACGCCAATGCGGGAGCGACGAAAGCGATCCCGGTACGCAGCGCCGCATTGCGCACGTGTTCGTGCATGGCCTTTTGCGAGGCCCCCGAGGCCCGTCGCGCCAGCGCGCGAAGGATTTTGCGGTGCTCATGCCAGGTTTCCATGGCCCGCTCGACCCGGATGAACGGTAGCTTCTGACTCTCCAGGAAAATCTCGGCACTGGCCGTCAGGATGCTCAGCATCGCCTGATTGCCGCTGGCCAGCAAAATGCGCCGATGGAATTCGAAGTCCAGGCGGGCTGCCGCTTCGAAGTCGCCGCACTTGAGGTCGTTGCGCATGGCGGCGACGTTATCTTCCAGCGCATCGAGCTCATCGGTACTCAAGGTCACGGCCGCCAGCCCCGCCGCGAATCCCTCCAGCGCGTAACGCAACTGGAAGATATCCAGGGGCGAAGCCTGCGCCGCGAAGGGCCAACCGGGTGCGGCCTCGCTTCGCTCAAGCTCCACCGGCGACTGCACGAACACGCCTTTGCCCGGCTGGATACTGATGACACCCAGTGCGCTGAGCGATGACAGCGCCTCACGCAACGACGCCCGACTGACCCCCAGTTGCACCGCCAGGTCCCGCTGCGAGGGCAAGGCATCCCCGGGCCCGAAACCCTGTTCGGTGATCAGTTTGCGGATGGCTTGCAGCGCCAGTTCAGGTACGGCGCGAGAGATCGAATTCATGGTTTTCCAGTCGAACCAGGCCAATGAGCGCTCAGTTGTAAAGCTATTCGAAGCGCCCGGCAAGTCGTGCCCCATGGGGGTTCGGTGACTTTCGCCGCTGCGCCATCGGGGTGCGAAACGCCACCTGACTGTTCAGACCAGTAAGACCGTGTGACGCCAGCAAATCCGCGGCCTGGCGGCCCACCAACGCCATGTTGGCATGGCCCATGCTCTGTCGATCCGCAGAAATCCCTTCGCAAAGATCCGGAGACTTGCCATGACCCAGCGTTACAGCGCCCTCCTCGCAGCCTTGTTCGCCAGCCTCGTGCTGAGCCAGGCCCCCGCCCACGCCGACGCCCTGGAGGATGTCGTGCAGCGCGGCGTTCTCAAGGTCGCCGTACCGCAGGACTTCCCGCCCTTCGGCTCGGTTGGCCCGGACATGAAGCCGCGCGGCCTGGACATCGACACCGCCAAACTGCTGGCCGACCAGCTCAAGGTCAAACTCGAACTGACCCCGGTCAACAGCACCAATCGCATTCCGTTCCTGACCACCGGCAAGGTCGACCTGGTGATCTCCAGCCTCGGCAAAAACCCGGAACGCGAAAAAGTCATCGATTTCTCCCGCGCCTATGCGCCCTTCTACCTCGCCGTGTTCGGTCCTCCAGATGCCGACATCAAGAGCCTCGACGACCTCAAGGGCAAAACCGTCAGCGTCACCCGTGGCGCCATCGAAGACATCGAGCTGACCAAGGTCGCCCCCGAAGGCGTGACCATCAAGCGCTTCGAAGACAACAACTCGACCATCGCCGCGTATCTGGCGGGGCAAGTGGACCTGATCGCCAGCGGCAACGTGGTAATGGTCGCCATCAGCGAGAAGAGCCCGAAACGCGTGCCAGCGCTGAAAGTGAAGCTCAAGGACTCGCCCGTCTACGTGGGCGTGAACAAGAACGAGCCGGCGCTGCTGGACAAGGTCAACCAGATTCTTGTGACCGCCAAGAGCGACGGCGCGCTGGAGAAAAATGCCCTGGCCTGGTTGAAAGAACCGCTGCCGGCCGATCTCTGATCCGGCGCGCAGGAGACACGCGATGGCTTATCAGTTCGATTTCTTGCCGGTGGTGCACAACACCGACCTGTTGCTGCGCGGTGCGCTGTTCACTCTTGAGCTGACGGCCATCGGCGCGGTGCTGGGGGTGGGGCTGGGCATCGTCGGGGCGCTGGTGCGGGCGTGGAACATCCGCCCCTTCTCCGGGATTTTTGCGGTCTACGTCGAGTTGATCCGCAATACGCCGTTTCTGGTGCAGTTGTTTTTCATCTTCTTCGGCCTGCCGTCATTGGGCGTGCAGATTTCCGAGTGGCAGGCCGCCGTGCTGGCGATGGTGATCAATCTGGGCGCCTATTCCACCGAGATCATCCGTGCCGGCGTCCAGGCGATCCCGCGAGGTCAGCTGGAGGCCGCGGCGGCCCTGGCGATGACGCGCTTCGAAGCCTTCCGCCATGTGGTGCTGTTGCCGGCGCTGGGCAAGGTCTGGCCGGCCCTGAGCAGCCAGATCATCATCGTCATGCTCGGTTCGGCGGTCTGTTCGCAGATCGCCACTGAAGAGCTGAGCTTCGCTGCCAACTTCATCCAGTCACGCAACTTCCGCGCCTTTGAAACCTATGCACTGACCACGCTGCTCTATCTGTGCATGGCCTTGCTGATCCGCCAGTTGCTGAACTGGATCGGACACCGATTCATTGCCAGGAGCACTCGATGAGCGATTTCACCTTCTGGGACATCGTGCGCAACCTGCTCACCGGCCTGCAATGGACACTGGCACTGTCGCTGGTGGCGTTCGTTGGCGGCGGGCTGATCGGCTTGTTGATCATGGTCATGCGCCTCTCGAACAAAGCCTTGCCGCGCAGCGTTGCCCGTACCTACATCGAATTGTTCCAGGGCACGCCGCTGTTGATGCAGCTGTTCCTGGTGTTCTTCGGTGTAGCGCTGGCCGGGGTGGAGATTTCGCCGTGGGCCGCGGCGGCAATCGCCTTGACGTTGTTCACCAGCGCCTACCTGGCGGAAATCTGGCGGGGTTGCGTCGAGTCGATCCCCAACGGCCAGTGGGAAGCCTCGTCGAGCCTGGCGCTCAATCCCCTGGAGCAATTGCGCTACGTGATCCTGCCACAAGCGTTGCGCATCGCCGTGGCGCCGACCGTGGGCTTCTCGGTGCAAGTGGTCAAGGGTACGGCCGTGACCTCGATCATCGGTTTCACCGAACTGACCAAGACCGGCGGCATGTTGGCCAACGCCACCTTCGAGCCCTTCATGGTCTACGGGCTGGTTGCCCTCGGCTACTTCCTGCTCTGCTACCCCTTGTCCCTCAGTGCGCGCTACCTGGAAAGGAGACTGCATGCCTCTGCTTAGAATTTCCGCCCTGCATAAATACTATGGCGACCACCATGTGCTCAAAGGCATCGACCTGAGTGTCGAGCAAGGCCAGGTGGTGGCGATCATCGGCCGCAGCGGCTCAGGCAAGTCGACCTTGCTGCGCACCCTAAACGGCCTGGAATCGATCAACGATGGCGTCATCGAAGTCGACGGCGAATACCTCGACGCCGCCCGCGCCGACCTGCGCAGCCTGAGGCAGAAAGTCGGGATGGTGTTCCAGCAGTTCAACCTGTTCCCGCACCTGACGGTGGGCGAGAACGTGATGCTCGCGCCGCAGGTGGTGCAGAAAGTACCGAAGACCCAGGCTGCCGAACTGGCGCGACAGATGCTGGAACGGGTCGGACTTGGAGAGAAGTTCGATGCCTTCCCCGATCGCCTGTCCGGCGGGCAGCAACAGCGGGTGGCGATTGCCCGTGCGCTGGCGATGTCGCCCAAGGTGCTGCTGTGCGACGAAATCACCTCGGCGCTCGACCCGGAGTTGGTCAACGAAGTGCTGAGCGTGGTTCGGCAACTGGCCAAGGAAGGCATGACGCTGATCATGGTCACCCATGAAATGCGCTTTGCCCGGGAGGTTGGGGATAAGTTGGTGTTCATGCATCAAGGTTTGGTGCATGAGGTGGGCGATCCAAAGGAGTTGTTTGCCAATCCGCGGACGGTGGAGTTGGCGAATTTCATTGGGACGGTTGAGGCGACCACCTGATCATTCCCACGCTCCGCGTGGGAATGCCTCAACGGACGCTCCGCGTCCGCTTTGGGACGCAGAGCGTCCCGGGCTGCATTCCCACGCAGAGCGTGGGAACGATCGGCTTTGAACACAACGCGTTGGCGGCAGCCTTTGATCGTGGCAGGATGTCGAGGTTATCGACCGAGACCCCTGACCATGCCGCAATCCCAAGCCAAGAATCTGTCCTTGATCGCCGCAATCGACCTGGGCTCCAACAGCTTTCACATGGTCGTGGCCAAGGCCCAGAACGGCGAAATCCGCATTCTCGAACGTCTCGGGGAGAAGGTTCAGTTGGCCGCCGGTATCGACGACGAACGCCACCTCAGCGAAGAATCCATGCAACGCGGGCTCGATTGCCTCAAGCGTTTCGCCCAACTGATCAACGGTATGCCCCCAGGCGCCGTGCGGATCGTCGGCACCAACGCCCTGCGTGAAGCCCGTAACCGCAACGAATTCATCCACCGCGCCGAAGAAATCCTCGGCCACCCGGTGGAAGTCATCTCCGGCCGTGAAGAAGCACGCCTGATCTATCTGGGCGTGTCCCACACCCTCGCCGATACCCCGGGCAAACGCCTGGTGGCCGACATCGGCGGCGGCAGCACCGAGTTCATCATCGGGCAGAGATTCGAGCCCTTGTTGCGCGAAAGCCTGCAGATGGGTTGCGTCAGCTACACCCAGCGCTATTTCAAGGACGGCAAGATCACCCCGGCCCGCTACGCCCAGGCGTATACCGCGGCGCGGCTGGAGATCATGAGCATCGAACACGCCCTGCATCGCCTGACCTGGGATGAAGCCATCGGCTCCTCGGGCACCATCCGCGCCATCGGCCTGGCGCTGAAGGCCGGCGGTCATGGCAGCGGTGAAGTGAATGCCGAAGGGTTGGCCTGGCTCAAGCGCAAGCTGATCAAGCTTGGCGATGTCGAGAAAATCGACTTCGAAGGCATCAAGCCGGACCGTCGGGCGATTTTCCCGGCCGGCCTGGCCATCCTCGAAGCCATCTTCGATTCACTTGAACTGCAACGCATGGACCACTGTGAAGGCGCGTTGCGCGAAGGCGTTCTCTATGACCTGCTGGGTCGTCATCATCACGAAGACGTGCGTGAACGCACCCTGACGTCGCTGATGGAGCGTTATCACGTCGACCTGGAACAAGCGGTGCGAGTCGAACGCAAGGCCCTGCATGCCTTCGATCAGGTGGCCAAGGACTGGGACCTGGAAGACGGCGTCTGGCGCGAACTGCTCGGCTGGGCGGCCAAGGTGCATGAGGTGGGCCTGGACATTGCCCACTACCAGTACCACAAGCATGGCGCCTACCTGATCGAGCACTCGGACCTGGCCGGTTTCTCCCGCGAAGACCAACTGATGCTTGCACTCCTGGTGCGCGGCCACCGCCGCAACATTCCCAAGGACAAGTTCGCCGAATTCGGCGATGACGGCATCAAGCTGATTCGTCTTTGCGTGTTGCTACGCTTCGCGATCCTGTTCCATCACATCCGCGGCACCCAGCAAATGCCTCAGGTGGAACTGAACGCCAATGGCAACCACCTGGAAGTTGTTTTCCCGGAAAACTGGTTGGAGGACAACCAACTGACCCAGGCCGACTTCGAGATCGAAGCGCAGTGGCTTACCCGCGTAGACACCGTACTGACCGTGCGCTGAACCTAGGAGCTGCCGCAGGCTGCGATCTTTTGATTTTGCCCTTCAAAACAAGATCAAAAGATCGCAGCCTGCGGCAGCTCCTACAGGGTGGAAACAAAAATGGCGATCCAAAGGGATCGCCATTTTTTTACCTCGTGCCGGTGTTACCGAACCGCCAGGATCGGGCTACCCAACCGCTCCAGCAAGGTAGCCTGCGCACTGCGCGGGTTCTGGTTGCCGGTCGGTGTATTGCGGATGTAACGGCCGTCCGACTGCAGGCTCCAGCTGTGGGTGTTGTCGGTGAGGTACAGCTCGAGCTCTTTCTTGACCCGCATGATCAGCTTCTTGCCCTCTACCGGGAAGCAAGTCTCGACGCGCTTGTCGAGGTTGCGCTCCATCCAGTCAGCGCTGGAGAGGAACATCTGCTCTTCCCCGCCATTGAGGAAATAGAAGACCCGGGTGTGCTCCAGGAAGCGACCGATGATCGAGCGCACATGGATATTGTGCGACACCCCGGCGATGCCCGGCCGCAGGCAGCACATGCCACGCACTACCAGGTCGATGCGCACGCCCGACTGGCTGGCCTTGTACAACGCGCGGATGATCTTCGGATCGGTCAGCGAGTTGAACTTGGCGATGATGTGCGCCGGCTTGCCCTCGAGGGCGAACTGGGTTTCGCGGGCAATCATGTCGAGCATGCCCTTTTTCAGGGTAAACGGCGCATGCAGCAGCTTCTTCATGCGCAGCGTCTTGCCCATGCCGATCAACTGGCTGAACAGTTTTCCGACGTCTTCGCACAGGGCGTCGTCGGAGGTCAGCAGGCTGTAGTCGGTATACAGGCGAGCGTTGCCGGCGTGATAGTTACCCGTACCGAGGTGGGCGTAACGCACGATCTCACCCGCTTCGCGGCGCAGGATCAGCATCATCTTGGCGTGGGTCTTGAAGCCGACCACACCGTAGATCACCACCGCACCGGCCGCTTGCAGACGGCTGGCCAACTGCAGGTTGGACTCTTCGTCGAACCGCGCGCGCAATTCGATCACCGCGGTGACCTCCTTGCCGTTACGCGCTGCATCCACCAACGCATCGACGATTTCCGAGTTGGCGCCGGAGCGATACAGGGTCTGACGCACCGCCAACACGTGCGGGTCCTTGGCGGCCTGGCGCAGCAGGTCGACCACTGGAGTGAACGACTCGAACGGGTGCAGTAACAGGATGTCCTGCTTGCTGATCACGCTGAAAATGTTTTCGCTGTTCTGCAGCAGTTTCGGAATCTGCGGGGTGAACGGCGTGTATTGCAGCTCGCGCTGGCTGTCCAGGCCGGTAATGCTGAACAGACGCGTCAGGTTCACCGGGCCGTTGACCTGATACAGCTCGCTCTCGCTGAGGTTGAATTGCTTGAGCAGGTAGTCGGACAGGTGTTTCGGGCAGGTATCGGCGACTTCCAATCGCACCGCGTCGCCATAACGACGGGAGAACAGCTCGCCGCGCAGGGCACGCGCCAGGTCTTCGACATCTTCCGAGTCCAGCGCCAGGTCGGCGTTTCGGGTCAGGCGGAACTGATAGCAGCCCTTGACCTTCATGCCCTGGAACAAGTCATCGGCGTGAGCGTGGATCATCGACGACAGGAATACATAGTTGTCGCCAGGGCCGCCGACTTCTTCCGGCACCTTGATCACCCGCGGCAGCAGGCGCGGTGCCGGGATGATCGCCAGGCCGGAGTCGCGACCAAAGGCGTCGATACCCTCGAGCTCGACGATGAAGTTAAGGCTTTTGTTCACCAACAAAGGGAACGGGTGCGTCGGGTCGAGGCCGATCGGGGTGATGATCGGGGCGATCTCGTCACGGAAATAGCGGCGCACCCAGGTCTTTAGCTTGGTCGTCCAGTGACGGCGACGAATGAAGCGGACCTGATGTTTTTCCAGCTCCGGCAGCAGGATGTCGTTCAGGATCGCGTACTGACGATCGACGTGACCGTGTACCAGTTCACTGATGCGGGCCAGGGCCTGGTGCGGTTGCAAGCCGTCGGCACCCGCTTGCTCCCGGGCGAAGGTGATCTGCTTCTTGAGGCCGGCGACACGAATCTCGAAGAACTCGTCCAGGTTGCTGGAGAAGATCAGCAGGAACTTCAGGCGCTCCAGCAACGGGTAGGACTCGTCCAGTGCCTGTTCCAGCACGCGGATGTTGAACTGCAGCTGCGACAGCTCGCGGTGGATGTACAGGCTGCTGTCATCCAGGCCGGGAATGGCAATCGCCGGCGCTGCCACAGCGGTTTCGACGACCGCCGCGGGCGGAGCTGGCTCCAGCTCCGGCGGGGTCTCGTCGACTTGCTCCACCACAGGTTGGGCGTCTTTTACGGCAACTTCAGTGAGTACTTCGGTATTCATCGAATGTTCCTGGGAGGGCTATTTTTGCTCTCGTAACAGTTGAGCAGCACGAACGGCAAAATATGTCAGGATGCCATCAGCGCCTGCGCGTTTAAAAGCGGTCAGGGATTCGAGGATAACCCCTTCGCTCAACCAGCCATTCTGGATCGCCGCCATGTGCATGGCGTATTCGCCACTGACTTGATAAACAAAAGTCGGCACTTTGAATTCTTCTTTGACCCGGCAGAGGATGTCCAGATAGGGCATGCCTGGCTTGACCATGACCATGTCTGCGCCTTCTGACAAGTCAGCCGCCACTTCGTGCAGGGCTTCGTTGCTGTTGGCCGGGTCCATCTGATAGGAGGCCTTGTTGGCCTTGCCCAGGTTCAGTGCCGAACCGACCGCATCGCGAAACGGGCCGTAATAGGCGCTGGCGTACTTCGCCGAATAGGCCATGATCCGTACGTTGACGTGACCGGCCACTTCGAGGGCCTCGCGGATAGCCTGGATGCGACCGTCCATCATGTCCGAAGGCGCAACCACCTGGGCGCCAGCTTCGGCATGGGACAGGGCTTGCCTGACCAGTGCGTCGACGGTGATGTCGTTCTGCACATAGCCTTCTTCGTCGAGAATGCCGTCCTGGCCGTGGGTGGTGAACGGGTCCAGCGCGACGTCGGTAATCACGCCCAGCTCAGGAAACTGTGCACGCAGGGCGCGGGTGGCGCGCTGGGCAATGCCTTCGGGGTTCCAGGCTTCGGCGCCATCCAGCGATTTGAGCTCTGGAGGTGTCACCGGGAACAGCGCCAGCGCCGGAATGCCCAGCTCGACCCACTTGGCTGCCTCTTCCAGCAACAGATCGATGGTCAGGCGTTCGACGCCCGGCATCGAGGCCACCGCTTCGCGACGGTTTTCACCGTCCAGTACGAACACCGGCAGGATCAGATCATCGACGGTCAACACGTTTTCACGGACCAGTCGACGCGAAAAATCATCGCGACGGTTGCGGCGCAGGCGGGTTGCGGGGAACAAGCGGTTGGCGGGGGTAAAGCTCACGGCAGACTCCTGAGCCCGCGCGGACGGGCGAGCGTGACAGTTATAAGCGGCCATTATGACGATCACATGACAGTTGTGTGCAACCTGTGACAGGTAGCCGCATTCCATTGTCCTTGTAGGAAATGTTCACGTCGAGACACATTTGGACACTTTCCTGAATGTGTACGAAGGGTTAGGCTGCGCGTTCATTTCGCCAGCACCCAGACAATGCTCCAACAATTTCTGCATGACTTCGGCTACTTTGCCCTATTTCTAGGCACATTCTTCGAAGGCGAAACCATCCTGGTGCTCGCGGGCTTCCTCGCGTTCCGTGGATACATGGACATCAACCTGGTGGTGGTCGTGGCGTTCTTCGGCAGTTATGCCGGCGATCAGCTGTGGTACTTCCTGGGACGCAAGCACGGGCGCAAGCTGCTGGCACGCAAGCCGCGCTGGCAGTTAATGGGTGATCGGGCGCTCGAGCACATTCGCAAGCATCCGGATATCTGGGTCCTGAGCTTTCGCTTCGTCTATGGCCTGCGCACCGTGATGCCGGTGGCAATCGGCCTGTCTGGCTATCCGCCGGGCCGTTATCTGCTGCTCAACGGAATTGGCGCTGCGATCTGGGCCACCGCACTGGCGGCGGCGGCCTATCACTTTGGCGCGGTACTGGAAGGGATGCTCGGCAGCATCAAGAAATACGAACTGTGGGTGCTCGGTGCCCTGCTCGTCCTCGGGTTGGGCCTGTGGCTGCGCCGCCGGTTCAAGAATGCTCGCTTGGCCAGGCAGATCTATGCCGACGAGCAAGCCCTGAAAGCCCAACAGCACAATGCCGGCAACCCTAAGACGCCAATCGAGTAAAACGGTTTCTGCAGCAGTAGAGCCCGATACCGCTGATCAGACTGTAACTGAGCAGGCCGACCCAGCCCACCGCGCTGGCCGGCCACAGCCCCACCAGCGGCGCCAGCCATACCAGCGGCACATTCGATGCCAGCCGCAGCAACTCCAGCTTCAGCGCCCACGGGCGATTCTCCAGGGCCACGCCCAGCACGAACAGGCCCAGCGCCACAGCTCCCCAGCCCAACACCAACGCGGCCGTCGACAGATTGGGCGCGAGGTTCATCAAATAGCTGCCAAACGCGATGTAGACGCAGAACTGTAACAGCACGTAGAGCTGCTGACGCCCGTCCAATGGCACCTCGAATTTGCGGAACTGGCTCAGGTCCGGCTTGTTCATCGGGTACTTGGCCGCCACGTCCGCCGGTCGCCAGCCGGTGCGCATGAACCAGATCCGCAGCTTGTCCCAGGTGCTTTCGGCACGCCGCGCATCCGCCCACAACTGGGTGTAGAACTGCACGTTGGCCCACACCGGGTTCCAGCTCGACAGCGGTGTTGTTACGCCGAAAATCACCGGCTCGTTGTCGTCTTCTTCCTGGAACGAGCCAAATAGACGGTCCCAAATAATGAACACACCGCCGTAGTTGCGATCCATGTAGAGAGCGTTCTGTGCATGGTGGGCCCGATGATTGGATGGCGTGACGAAAAACCACTCGAACCAGCCGAGCTTGGGAATGTGCCGGGTATGCACCCAGAACTGGTACAGCAGGTTAAGCGCCGCGACGCTGACGAACACCAGCAACGGCACACCGACGACGGCCATGGGGAGGTAGAAGATCCAGCTCAGGAGGAATCCGGTGCTCGTCTGGCGCAAGGCGGTGGAGAGGTTGTAGTCCTCGCTCTGGTGATGCACCGAATGCGCGGCCCAGAGGATGTTGCGCTCGTGGCCCATGCGGTGCAGCCAGTAGTAGCAGAAATCGTAAAAGACGAAGGCAAACACCCAGACCCAGATGCTGTCGGGCGAGAGCTCGAACAGTGCCAGGTGCTTGAGGGCGAACGCATAGGTCACCAGCCCTACGCCTTTTGTCAGCAGGCCGGTGGTGGTCGACAGCACACCGGTGCTGATGCTGTTGATCGCGTCCGCCAGCCGATAGTTGCTGACCCCGCGCCAACGGTCGGCCAGCAGCTCGATAGCGATCAGCACAAAGAAAAACGGCACCGCATACAGAATGAAGTCCATGACGCGCCCTGGTCGGAATCTTGAGGACAGATCCTATGTGTAGCCTCGAATTATCCCTATGGCAACGAGTGACAAATTAGTGGACATTTAACGCCATGAATCTGGAGAAAAGCCCATGAGCAAAAAAGTTGCAGTGATCCTTTCCGGTTGTGGCGTATACGACGGCGCCGAGATTTACGAAAGTGTGGTGACCCTGCTGCGCCTGGACCAGCGTGGCGCGCAGGTGCAGTGTTTTGCCCCGAATATCGCGCAGCTGCACGTGATCAACCACCTGACCGGCGAAGAAATGCCCGAGTCGCGCAATGTGCTGGTGGAGTCTGCCCGTATAGCCCGCGGCGAGATCAAGGATATCCGCGAAGCCGACGCCGAGGAGTTCGATGCACTGATCATTCCCGGCGGCTTCGGCTCGGCCAAGAACCTCTCCAACTTTGCCATCGAAGGTACTGGCTGCACGGTGCAACCGGATGTCCTGGCATTGACCGAAGCCTTTGCCGAGGCCGGCAAACCGGTCGGCCTGATCTGCATCTCACCTGCCCTGGCGGCGAAAATCTATGGTCCCGGCGTGACATGCACCATCGGCAACGACGCAGAAACGGCAGCGGCCCTGAACAAGATGGGCGCCACCCACAAGGAATGTGCCGTGAGCGATATCGTCGAAGACAAGGCGCGCAAACTGGTGACGACACCGGCCTACATGCTGGCGCAATCGATCAGCGAAGCGGCTTCGGGCATCAACAAACTGGTCGACCGGGTGCTCGAGCTGACCCACGAAAACGACGCCTGACATCGATTAAATGTGGGAGCGGGCTTGCTCGCGAAAGCGGTGTGTCATTCAACAATGATGGTGACTGATACACCGCATTCGCGAGCAAGCCCGCTCCCACAGGGTTCTTTACAAGGTTCAAGCTTGGCGGGTCAGCCTTGTAAGGATCCGGTCCAGCGCATTGGCAAACGCCTGCTTTTCCCGCTCACCAAACGGCGCTGGCCCGCCACTCATCTGCCCCTGTTCGCGCAAATCGGTGAACAGGTTGCGCACGGCCAGGCGATCGCCCATGTTCTGCGCATCGAACTCCTTGCCCCTCGGGTCCAGCGCAGCAACGCCTTTTTTCACCAAGCGGTCGGCCAGCGGCACATCGCTGCAGATCACCAGCTCACCAGGTACCGCGTGCTCCACGAGGTAGTCGTCGGCCGCATCAGGGCCACTTGGCACCACGATCAACTTCACCAGCGCCAGGCCGGGCTTGATCTGTGGCTGGCCGGCCACCAGCACCACTTCGAACTGGCGCTTGAGGGCGAACTTCACCACCAGGTCCTTGGCCGCCCGGGGGCAGGCGTCGGCATCGATCCATACGCGCATGTTCTTGTCCTCTCTAAAAAGCTTCGCGAGCAGGCTCGCTCCCACAGGTTATACGCAAATCCTGTGGGAGCGAGCCTGCTCGCGAATATGAGCGAAGCGAATGCTGTTAAGCCGTAACCCGCCGCTTTTCAGCCACACGACTACGACCATACAACACAACGATCGCAACGATCGCCACCGCCTGCGCACTCAGCGAATACGCATCCGCATGAATCCCCAACCAATCGAACTCAAAGAACGGCACCGGCCGCGTGCCGAAGATACCGGCTTCCTGCAACGCCTTAACGCCATGCCCGGCGAACACCACCGACAAGGCACAGAGCAGGCCGGCGTTGATGCTGAAGAACAGCGCCAACGGCAGTTTCGCCGAGCCGCGCAGGATCACCCAGGCCAGGCCGACCAACAACACCAGCGCCGTCGCACCACCGGCCAGTACTGCGTCATGGCCCGCAGGGCCAGCCTGCAACCACAGGGTTTCATAGAACAGGATCACTTCGAACAGTTCGCGATACACCGAGAAAAACGCCAGGATCGCAAAACCGAAACGTCCACCACCGCCCACCAGGCTGCTCTTGATGTAATCCTGCCAGGCCGCGGCATGACGACGGTCATGCATCCACACACCGAGCCACAACACCATGACGCTGGCGAACAGGGCCGTTGCACCCTCCAGCAACTCACGCTGCGAGCCGCTGACATCAATCACATACGCTGCCAGCGCCCAGGTACCCAGACCGGCCAACAGGGCCAGGCCCCAACCGACATTGACACTTCGTACCGCCGACTGTTGGCCGGTATTACGCAGGAAGGCGAGAATCGCCGCCAGCACCAGGATGGCTTCCAGGCCTTCGCGCAACAGAATCAGCAGGCCGGAAATGAAGCTCAGCGACCAGCTCAAACCATCGCTGCCCAACAATCCGGCAGACGCTTTCAACTTGGCCTTGGCCGCCTCCAGGCGCTGTTCCACCTGCTCCACCGGCAGGCCATCCTGTAATGATTGACGGTAAGCCATCAGCGACTTTTCAGTGTCTTTGCGCACGTTGGCATCGACGTTGTCCAGGGAGCTTTCGACCAGCTCGAAGCCTTCCAGGTACGCCGCTACCGACAGGTCGTAGGCTTGATCGTGATCGCCTGCGCGGTAGGCCGCGACGCTCTTGTCCAGGGTAGTAGCGGTGTAGTCGAGCAACTGCGCCGGGCCACGCTTGGCTTGCGGCGGCTGAGCCCGTTGCGCGCGGAAAGTCGCTGCGCCCTGCGGACCGTCGGCGGCCTGCACTTCGGCCGGCGTCTGACGGGCCAGATCGGCAATGTTGTAGTTCTTGTCGCTACTGGCGGCCTGCGGATCGGCGCTGAAGCTGGCGATATAGGTTGCCAGGTCCCAACGCTGACGATCATCGAGCTGATCGCCGAAAGCCGGCATATCGGTGCCTTCTACCCCCAGGCCCAGTGTGTTGTAGATCGCGTAGAGGCTCAGGTGATCCAGGCGCGTGTTATCTCGCAAATTGGCCGGCGCTGGGGTTAGCCCCACACCCGCCGGACCATCGCCAGCGCCGGTTTCGCCGTGGCACACCGAACAATGCTGGGCGTACAGTGGCGCGCCGCGAGTCGGGTCCGGGGTAATGATCGGCGCCTGGCTGACTTCATAGGCCACGGCCAATTTTGCGCCGAGTTGCCGAGCCTGGCGGGCAACGTCCGCACCGTCCCGACGCGCGGAGATCGCCTCGCGCAGCGCGCTGACGCCCTGCTCCAGCCCGGCTTTTTCCGGTTTGGCCGGCATGCCGGCGATCAAGCCTTGCAACACCTGGACAAACTCCAGCTGTTCGCGGTATTCGGATTCGTTGACGACCTTGCCTGCCTGCACTGCTTGCGGATAGTCCGCGCCGAGGTAATCGAGCAAGTGCAGCGCTTGCGGAGCGCCTTCCACGGTGTCGGCCAGCAGATTAAAGCTGCACAGGGCAAACACCGGCGCTAACAGCCAGGCCAGGAATCGGGACGGGGCAATCATGAACGAATCTCAATTGGAAATACGAAGTAACATATTGTTCACTCCCAATCAGTTTCACTCAAGCTTTGTCGTCGATTGCACGACAGCGCATAAACGAAAAAGGCGACCTGAAGAGGTCGCCTTTTTTGTGCTTGATGTTTAAACCGCGGCTTTACGCAGGGTGGCCATGAACGCCGCCGCGCCAATAAACAGCCCGGCAAAGGTACGGTTCATGCGCCGTTGCTGTTTCGGCGTGCGCAACATACGCAGCACCTTCGAAGCCAAACCGGTGTAACCGGCCATGACGATCAGGTCCACGCAGACCATGGTGACACCGATGATCACGTACTGGATCAGCAGTGGCGCGTGCGGATCAATGAACTGAGGCAACACCGCCAGCATGAACACCAACGCCTTGGGGTTGCTGATGTTCACCAGGAAGCCTCGGAACACCAGGGCCATCGGCTTGCCAATCTGCCGGATCGCCGCGTCATCGCTCATATCGCTGGGTAGCGCACGCCATTGTTTGATGGCGAGATAAACCAGGTAGGCCACACCGAACCATTTAATCGCATAGAAAGCAGTGGCCGACGCCGTGAGAATCGCGCCGACACCGGCGCCAACAATGGCAATCTGCACAGCAAGGCCCAACTGCAAGCCCAGGGCGTTCCAGTAGCCGCGCCAGAAACCGTACTGCAGGCCACTGGACATCGACGCAATGGCGCCGGCACCGGGAGAAAGACTGATCACCCAGCAGGCGGCAAAAAACGCCAGCCATGTTTGAAGCTCCATTGCACACCTCGACTCGGACTCGTGACAGATGTCTAAGCTAATGCGGCTTTGGGTGGATGACTACCGATTTTTTGAAGGAAGTGGCGACTGCCGACCAGCGTTGTATGCCTTTAGGTCCCTTTCGCGAGCAGGCTCGCTCCCACCTTGGCTTGCGTCTCTCCTGGTTGAACCTGGTCGAGTGTGGGAGCGAGCGTGCTCGCGAAGGCGGTGTATCAGGCAACAGAAGGCCTACTTTTCAAACCCGCTGGAAGGAAACACATCAGTCCCGCGCCAACGCCGCACCGATCGCTGGAAGAACAAACTGTTGGGCACCTGCACCATCGCGCTACCAGTACCCAGCTCTTCAGCCTCGATCAACGTGGTGTACAGCAGATTGATCGCCACTACCCGGCCTTTGACGCCGGGCTTGTCGGTGGTGTCCACCAACTCGACCACATCGCCCAGGCGAAACGGCCCGACTGTGAAGATCAGGATCGCGCACAACAGATTGGAGAGCACGCTCCACATGGCGAAAAACGCCACCGCCGCCACCGCGACGAATCCCGACAGCGCGGTCCAGAGCACCGTGGCCGAAACCCCCAGGCGCTCCAGCACAAAAATCAATGCACTGCCCATGATCAGCCAACGCAGGCCGCCGCGCAGCGGCATCAGCAACTGCGGCGGAAACGGATAGCGCTCACCGAGACGGGTCAGGCACTTGGCAACGAAACGCTGGGCGATGTAGCCAGCCAACAGGATCAGCAGGATTTGCACAGCGAGCCAGATCGGCTCGATCCACATCGCTGGCAGCGGCAGCTTGAACGCCTCCATCAGGACAGCGCCTCCAGCTCCGCCTGCATGCTTTCCAGCAGTTCCAGGGCTTCCATCCAGGCTTCTTCCAGCTCCCCTTCGCGCACCTTCAGCTTGGCTTGCTCGGCCAGCAAGTCACGCAACTCGTTTTTGCGCATCGGCTCGTAGATATCGCTGTCGCCAAGGCTGGCATCGATCTTCGCGAGTTTCTCGTGCAGCTTGCCCAGCTCGGCTTCGAGCTTGTCAGCCTCACGCTTGTGCGGCGCCAGTTGCTGGCGCAATGCAGCGGCAGCCTGACGCTGGGCTTTCTTGTCGGTCTTGTCCGGGTTAACCGGGGTGTTGCTGACCGGCGCATTGCGCTGGCGATACTCCACCAGCCAGCGGGTGTAGTCTTCCAGGTCACCGTCGAACTCTTCGACCTTGCCGTCTGCCACCAGATAGAAATTGTCGGTAGTGCTTTTGAGCAAATGGCGATCGTGGGAGACCACCAGTACCGCACCACTGAATTCCTGCAAGGCCATGGTCAGCGCCAGGCGCATTTCCAGGTCCAGGTGGTTGGTCGGTTCGTCGAGCAGCAACAGGTTCGGCCGGTCCCAGGCAATCAGCGCCAGCGCCAGGCGCGCCTTTTCGCCACCGGAGAAATTCAGTACAGGCTCGTCGATCCGCGCGCCGCGGAAGTCAAAGCCCCCGAGAAAGTCACGCAGGGTCTGTTCGCGCTCGGTTGGCGCCAGGCGTTGCAAGTGCAGCAACGGGCTGGCCTTGGCATCCAGGGAGTCAAGCTGGTGCTGCGCGAAGTAACCAACGACGGTATTTTCGCCACGGGTCAAGCGGCCCGCCAGAGGCGAGAGCTCACCGGCAAGGTTTTTGATCAAGGTCGATTTACCGGCGCCGTTCGGGCCAAGCAAACCGATGCGCGCACCGGGAGTCAGTTGCAGCTTGACCTTCTCCAGCACGGTTTTCTCGCCGTAACCCAGGCGGGCATCAGACAGGTCGATCAGCGGGCTGGAAATCTTCTGCGACTCGCGGAAGACGAAGTCGAACGGCGAGTCGACGTGCGCCGCCGTCAGCTCTTCCATGCGCTCCAGGGCCTTGATCCGGCTCTGGGCCTGGCGGGCCTTGGTCGCCTGGGCCTTGAAGCGGGCGATGTAGCTTTCCATGTGCGCCCGTTGCGCCTGCTGCTTCTCATAGGCCTGTTGTTGCTGGGCCAGGCGTTCGGCTCGGGCACGCTCGAAGGCGCTGTAGCCGCCGCGATAGAGGGTGATCTTGCGTTGATCGACGTGAGCCACGTGATCGACCACGGCATCGAGGAAGTCCCGGTCGTGGGAAATCAGCATCAAGGTGCCAGGATAGCTTTTGAGCCACTCCTCGAGCCAGATGATGGCGTCGAGGTCCAGGTGGTTAGTCGGTTCGTCGAGCAACAGCAGGTCCGAAGGACACATCAAGGCCTGCGCCAGGTTCAGGCGCATCCGCCAGCCACCGGAGAAATCGCCGACCTGGCGATCCATCTGCTCGTTGGTGAAGCCCAGGCCGGCCAGCAGCTTGCGCGCCCTTGCGTCGGCGGTGTACCCGTCGGCGCTGTCCAACTCGGAGTGGTAGCGGGCCTGTGCGGCACCGTCATGGGCCGCTTCGGCTGCCGCCAGGTCACGTTGCACCTGGCGCAGGCGCAAGTCGCCATCGAGCACGTAGTCGACCGCCAGGCGTTCGAGCGTGTCGACCTCCTGGCGCATGTGGGCGATACGCCAGTCGGCCGGCAGGAAGCAATCGCCCGAGTCCGGGTGCAGCTCACCCCGAAGCAAGGCGAACAGGCTCGATTTGCCGGCGCCGTTGGCACCGATGAGGCCGGCTTTCTGGCCGGCGTGCAGGGTCAGCTCGGCGTCTTCTAGCAGACGTTGCGGGCCACGCTGTAAAGTCAGGTTCTGAAGTCGAATCATAATGGCGGCGGAGTCTACCAGCTTCGCTCGCAACTGGCGCGAGTAGCACTATGTCCTCTGACCTGTGGAGCTTTTCCCTGACCCTTTATGCCCGTCCGGGCGTTGAACAGGCATGCCTGCAAATGCAGGCGGCCGGCGTCAGTGTGTGTCTGCTGCTGTGCGCGGCATGGCTGGGACAGCGGGGTATCGCTTGCGATGAACAGCGCCTGGAGAAACTTCGCGGTGTGGCACAAGCCTGGGACGTCGATGTCGTGCAACCGTTGCGGGCGCTGCGCGTGCAATGGAAGGTTGCCGCCGCACAGGATGCCGAGCTGCACTTGCTGCGCGAACAGGTCAAGGCACTAGAATTGGAGGCCGAGAGAAATCTGCTGTTGCGCCTGGAGCGATCGTCTCGGGATTGGCCGCACGGTGTCGCGACCGACCTGGCGATCTGGCTGGAAGGTGTGACGGCAGATGCCGCCCACCTGCACCGCGACGCGCTGCATCAGCTGCGCGTCGCGGTAACCGGCACTTAAGAAGCGCTGGTTGGGTTGGTGCTGGAGTTCGACGGTGCCACTGGCGTTGGCGCGGTGGAGGCTGTCGAGGTTGTTGCTGTCGGCGTAGGAGCAGCCGAAGCGGATGGCGCTGGCGCTGGCGTCGCTGGCTTGGCAGCAGGGGCCGGAGCCGGCTTGGCAACAGCGGTCGGTTTTTTCACGGCAGGTTTCGCTGCTGGTTTCGCTGCTGGTTTCGC